>JAUPVJ010000024.1 GCA_030917145.1 Patescibacteria group bacterium | reverse complement strand
TTCCGTTGTGGTCTGTGGAGGATTGAAGAATTGATTTCCTGAAACAGGGCGGCGTCTTTTTGGAATACTCATACCGTGTAAAAGTATAGCTCTCTGTTTTTTAAAAGCAATTTTTAAAAGTGGAAAACTACTTTTTATTTTTCAAAGCAAATTTTAAAGTTTCCGCATCTGCGTACTCAACTTCAGATCCAGTGGAAAGTCCTCGTCCTAACTCAAAGATTTTTAGTCCACGATCTTTTAAAATTTCACGTAAATATTCTGAGGTGTTTTCACCTTCGTTGGTAGCACTAAGTGCTAAAATTATTTCTTCTAGTCCTTCTTTTTTTCTTTTTTCAATAAGTGAAAGTAGGTGAGCTTGGCGAATTCTTCGAGAAGGTTCTCTTTCAAGTAGGGGAATTAAACCTCCTAAAACAAAGTAGCTTCCTTTGAATTCTCCACTTTTTTCTATCTGCACAAGGTCGGTGTCTTTTGCAATCAAGAGTAGTTCTTTTTTAGAGCGAGTTGGATCAGCGCAGATTTTACAAAGAGCAACACCTCCTTTTTTATCCGTAAGTCTTTTGCAGTCGTTACATTCACCAACAGTTTCTTTTGCGTTGTTTAAAGTTTTTAAAAGATCGTGTGCAAAAGAGTCATTTCGGGTCACTACGAAAAAAGCAAAGCGTCTGGCTTGGCGGGGACCTATACCAGGAAATTCTCTAAACATCTGAACTAATTTCTCAAAAGAATCCATCCCGTTAGAAAAAGTTAAATAGTTGCTATTAATTTACTCATCATGTTTGCGTTTCTTGTTAAATAATCGAAAGATTGGCTTGTTAAGTTTTTTCTAACGGGATCCATATACGAGTTTTTTAAAACACTCCATCTTCTTTCATAAAGTCAGCGATATTACTTTTATCAAGATTTAGGAAAGTTGTGCGTTCTTCGTCGAAGAAGAGTTCGATCGATCCTACGGGTCCGTTTCTGTGTTTGTCGACATGGATCTGTGCAATGTTTTTTCCGTCGGCAGTTTCTCGGTATTTGTCTTCACGGTGAATAAACATCACCACGTCGGCGTCCTGCTCGATAGATCCAGAGTCTCTAAGGTCAGAAAGTTTTGGTCGTCCACTGCCACCTCTTTTTTCTACATCTCGAGAAAGCTGTGAAAGGGCAAGTACTGGAACTTTTAGTTCTCGAGCAAGTTGTTTAAGGGAGCGCGAAATTTCTGTGATTTGTTGCACCACATTGTCGTTGTTTTTTGATTGAGTTGGACTCATGAGCTGTAAGTAGTCAACGACGATAAGTCCCAAACCTTTTTCACTTTTCAAGCGTCTCGCAACGGAGCGCATTTTTAGAATGTTGTTTGCTGGTTGATCATCGATATAGATCGGAGCTGTTGCAAGTTTGTCGAGCGCATTTCGAAGATTTCCAAAATCTTCATCTCGAGAAAGTTTTCCTGTTCGAAGTTTCCAAGAGTTTACACGAGCTTCCGCAGAAAGCATACGATCCACTAACTGCCCAGAACTCATTTCAAGTGAAAAGATTCCTACAGCTGTGTTGTCTTGTACTGCTGCTTGTCGAGCGATGTCTAGTGCAAGAGCAGTCTTTCCCATAGAAGGTCGGGCAGCGAGGATGATCAAGTCTGAAGGCTGAAAACCAGAAAGCATGTTGTCTAGATCTTTAAATCCAGTAGACACTCCTCGTAGTCCTGTACCTGCTTTGTGTAGGGCGTCGATTCTTTCCCAAGCGTCTGTGAGGGTGTCTTTGATATCGATAAATTTGTGAACAGTACCAGAGTTTGTAACTTCATAAACTTTTTTTTCTGCTTGGTCTAAAATTTCGTCGAGTTCACCGTCGTCGCCGTAGCCAAGGTCGTGAATTCTTTCCGCAGCTTCGATAAGCCGGCGAAGCATGGATTTTTTTTGAATTATTTCAGCGTAGTATTTTATGTTTGTAGCAGAAGGTACGGAGTGTACAAGTTCAGCAAGGTAGCCTCGGCCACCTACGTTTTGTAACATGTTTTTTTCTGTAAGTTTTGCGGAAAGTGAAAGCATGTCGATAGGTTCATTTTTTTGAAAGAGCTCCATCATCGATTTAAAAATCATGCGATGTTTTTCCGCATAAAAAGATTCTCCGGAAATGATGTCCATGATTTCGTAAACCCCTTCAGGACGTAGCATGATTGCACCGAGAAGTGCTTGCTCACTTTCGAGGTGTTGAGGTGGAATTTTTAGTCTAGGTTCTTTCTTCGTGGTCATAGAGAAATTGTAACATGTCTCAAAATCCCTGGAACTTCAAAAGAGGGAAAAGTGTGTGGGAAAGCTGTGGACGACCCAATTTTGGGTCGTCCACAGTGATAAGTAGAAAGTGATGAATGATAAGAAGAAATTTTTGCAATTTAGGCTCAAAAGCTATAAGCTAAAAGCTATATTATGAAAGCTGTTATTTTTGCTGCTGGAAAAGGGAAGAGGATGGGTGAGCTCTCGGAAGAAACACCGAAGCCACTTTTGCGCGTCCTCCAAAAATCTCTTTTAGAGCACAAACTAGACAGTCTCCCAGAACAAATAAAAGAAGTTTTAATTGTTGTAGGGCACTTAAAAGAGAAAATCATAAATCACCTCGGTGAAAGTTATGATGGAAGAAAGATCACTTACATAGTCCAAGATGAGCTTTTGGGCACAGCGCATTCTCTTTCTTTGTGCAAAGAGCATCTTTTGGGAGAAGAAAAATTTTTAGTAATGATGGGGGATGATATTTACTGTAAAGATGATATGGAAGAGTGCTTGAAATACGATTTTGCACTTTTGATTAGGGAAGTTGATTCTGTTTTTGGAAAAGGAAAAGTAATTTTTGATGATTCTGGAAGAATAGAAGATATTTTAGAAAAATTTCCAGATCGTGTACCTGGGTTTGTTTGTGCTGCGATGTACACTTTGACTCCAAAAATATTTGACTACGAAATGGTTGCAATTCCTGGTGGGGAATTCGGACTGCCTCAAACAATTCTTTCTGCAAAAAAAGATGTTGAAATCAAAGCAGTACAGTCTCGCTTTTGGTTACAAATTAGCGCACCGGAAGATTTGGTTATTGCCGAGACTTTTTTAAAGATTAGGTAAAAAAACTACTTAATATTTTCTAATTCTTGCTCTTCTCCTACATCTTTTACTTCAAAACCTAAGTGTTTTAGTTTGTCTCTAAGTTCATCAGATTTTTGCCAATCTTTTTCCGCGCGAGCTTTTTTTCTATCTTCAAGGAGAACTCTTACTTCATCTGAGATCACAACCCCTTCTTTTTTTGCATTTCTTAGATTGAGTCCTAAAACTTCGTCAAAATAAAAAACAGTTGCTTTTTTGTCTTCTTTTGAAATCCCATCATCTTTTAAGAGTTCCCAGAGTAGAGCCAAAGCTTTTGGTGTGTCTAAATCATCATTTACTGCGTCTAGAAATTTACTTCGGTAAGTATCTAAAACAATTCCTTCACGAGTGTCGAGATTTGCTACAGCATTTAGTACTTTTTGATAAGCGGTATCACTTGCTTTGAGTGCTTCAGTAGAATAATCAACTCGAGTGGAGTAGCGCGCAGTCAAAAGAAAATAACGGTAAGAGAGAGCGGAAACACCAAGTTCTTTTATTTTTTGAAGCGAAAGAAAACCATCTGCTGATTTCGCCATCTTTGATCCCTTCATTGTTAGGTGTTCGTTGTGTATCCAAAAGGAGCTTGGATTTTCACCTGTCAGAGCCTCAGCCTGAGCGATTTCGTTGGTATGGTGAACTCCTATGTGATCTACTCCACCTGTGTGAATATCAAATTTTTTTCCTAAGTATTTAAAACTCATAGCTGTGCATTCTATGTGCCAGCCTGGAAAACCACGCCCAAGAGGAGAGTTGAATCCTACTTTTTCATCTTCTGAAAATTTCCAAAGCGCAAAATCCTCAGGATGTTTTTTTTCTGGATCCACTTCGATTCTTCCGTGTTCTGCAGAAGCGCTACCTCCAAAAGCCCCATAGTTTGCAATTTTTGTTGTGTCAAAATAAATAGTACTTGTTGTTTTGTAGGCTACCCCTTTTTCTAAAAGATCTTTTATGAGCCGTGAGTACTCAGCCGTCTCGTCGCTCGCGAAAATAAAATTATCAGGGAAGAGGATATTCATTGCTTCTAAATCCTCTTTAAATTTTGCAAAATAAAACTCACCAAGATTTTTTAGGTTTTCAATCGTTAGAGCTTTGTTTTCTCTTTTTAGGGCATTTACCATCTTGTCTTCACCAGAATCATCGGCGTCTCCTGTGAGATGGCCGATATCTGTGATGTTCATGATCTGTTTTACTTTTAAGCCATTTAGAAGCAAGACTCTTTTAATAAGGTCTGCCATAAAATAGCTTCGTAGGTTTCCTATGTGGGCATAGTTGTAGACGGTAGGACCGCAGGTGTACATCGAAACCTCTCCTTCTTTTAGGGGTACAAATTCTCGTTTTGCCTTATTTAAAGTGTTCCAAAAAAATACTTCTTTGCTTGTTTTCATTTGTTTTCAGTATATCGTAATTTTAAGACAAAGAAAATTTTAATTTTGTTGCGTCGTTTTAAACAATTTGCGATAATGGGGAAATGAATGACTTATATAAAAAAATTACTTATTTTGCGACTATTTCTTTTGTTGTAGCTATATCTTTTTGTGCTGGACTTTTTGTTGATGCGCAAAGAATTAACAATCTAGCTGTACCAATCGAGACTATTACTGGTAAAGATGCTCTTCGTCCTGACAATGTTGACTTTGGAAAATTTTGGAAAGTCTGGAAAACAATTGATGAAAAATATGTAGATGGAGGAATGGCTTCCAGTACTTTGGCGCAAGATCGTGTGTACGGATCAATCAAAGGTCTGGTGGATTCTTTAGGAGATCCATATAGTGAATTTTTTACTCCTGTTGAAAGTGAAGCTTTTGAAACCGAGCTTGCTGGAAGTCTTGAGGGTGTAGGAATGACCGTTGGTTTTAAAGAAGGAGCTTTGACTGTGATTTCTCCTTTGAAAGGTTCTCCTGCTGAAAAAGCTGGAGTGATGCCTGGAGATTTTATTGCAAAAATTGACGGTACCGAATCTTTGTCTATGAGCGTAGACGCTGCGATCAAGCTTATTCGAGGTCCAAAGGGAACTACTGTAAAACTTACATTACTTAGAAAAGATGCTAAAGAACCTATAGAACTTTCAATCGTTCGAGATGTGATCCAAATTCCAACTGTTGAAACTCAAAAGAAAGATGGTGTTTTTATTGTAAAAATTTATGAGTTTAACGCTACTGCTTCAAATTTGTTTAGAGGAGCGATGAAGGAATTTTTCTACTCTGGATATGACAAGCTTATTATTGATGTTAGAAACAACCCAGGAGGGTATTTGAATTCCGCTGTAGACACTGCGAGTTGGTTCTTGCCGTCAGGAAAGGTTGTAGTAACTGAGGATTATGGAGATAGACGAAGTCCTGTAGAACACAGAAGTAAAGGCTACAATGTGTTTAGTGGAAAAACTAAGGTTGTGGTTTTGACAAACGGAGGGTCAGCATCGGCTTCTGAGATTTTGGCTGGAGCTTTAAGTGACTACGGTGTAGCGACAATTGTAGGAGAAAAGACCTTTGGAAAAGGATCTGTTCAAGAGGTCGTACCTATTGGAGACGGAACATCTCTAAAGATCACAATCGCTAAGTGGCTGACTCCTTTAGGTAAATCTATCTCAAAAGAAGGACTTACTCCTGTTTTTGAGGTAAAAATGACCCAAGAAGACGCAAAAGCAGGGCTTGATCCTCAACTTGATAAGGCAATAGAGATCGTAAAAAAGAAGTAGACAAAGGCTCTATTTGGTGTATAATCGCTCTACATTTAAGAGGGCAAGGGAAACATGAATCCCGTTAGAAAAACTCCACAAGCTGTTTTTCTAAGAATTAAGAGATGCCAAATTTAAATTGAGATAAGTTATAAGATGAATATTTAATTTTTCTAACGGGATGAAAGTAATACTACATAAAGACATCGCAAAGCTAGGTAAAAAATACGACGTAAAAGACGTGGCGGACGGTTACGCTATGAATTTCCTTATTCCTAAAGGAGGAGCGGAAGTTGCTACAGAAGGAGCTTTAAAGAAGCTTGATAGTCTAAAGACTGCATGGCTTGCTGAAGCTAAGATTCAAGAAGATCTTCTAGAGAAAAACCTACATGAAGTAGAAGGAAAGACTGTTGTGATCAAGGCGAAAGCTAGCGATCAAGGACACCTTTTTGCTGGAATTCATAAAGAAGACTTGGTAGATGCTATCAAAACTCAAGTTCACGGAGATATCCTCGCATCATTTATTGAACTTCCAAAACCTATCAAAACTACTGGAGATCACGAAATTGTGATCAAAGCTAACGGAAAAGAAGCGAAACTTACGCTTTCTGTGGAAAGTAAATAAGGAGTGATAAGTTGAGAGTGATAAGTAATAAGAAACAAAAAACTCCACCTTGCGGTGGAGTTTTTTGTTTTGAGATTTAGATAACGTGTACGATTTTTCTTGTTGCGATTGTTCCGTCGAAGTTTACTTTTCGTTTATTTCCAAAGTTTACTTTTCCAGGTTTTAAAGCAAATAGAGTGTGATCTTTTCCCATCCCTACGTTATTTCCAGCGATAATTTTAGTACCTCGCTGTCTCACAATGATACTTCCAATTTTTGCTGTTTCGCCTTCATATAGCTTAACACCAAGAAACTTTGGTTTTGAATCTGTGAGGTTTTTGGCTGTTCCGCCGGCCTTTTTTGTTGACATGTGTTTTTTGTGCCTTGAATACTAAGGCTCCTCGTGGTTATAATTAAAACTACTTACGTGAGTACAAATATAAAGGATTTTTACGAAAAACACAAGTCTTTGGTTAAAAACCTAAAAAATGAGCTTTTAAGCATTTTAGTCATCTTTTTTGTCGGTTTGTCAAGTTTTGGTCTTGGGATTTTGTTTGAAAGAAGTTCTGGTGTAAAGACTATTTCGGACTCTGAGGCACCGTCTCTTGGGGTTTTAAATTCTGTTTTACCTACAGAAAACTCGAGTCAAAAAGCGTTGAGTTTGGACGCTACTACCGAGACCTCAACCGAGGGTGGGGAAGTTGTAGTGTCTAAAAATGGCACAAAATACCATTTTCCTTGGTGTGGTGGAGCAAAACAAATCTCAGAGAAAAATAAGATTACTTTTAAAAGTATAGAAGAAGCAAAAAAAGCAGGTTACACTCCAGCAAGTAATTGTAAAGGACTTAAATGAGATGATAAGTTAAGAGTGATAAGTGATAAGAAATTAACTCATCCACTCATTACTTATCACTTCTTATTGTATACTTATATTCATGATCATCGTCGATATCGAAACTACAGGTACAAACCCGAGCGCACACTCGATCATTTCTATCGGTGCTGTAGACATGGACGATCCAACTCGAGAGTTTAAAGAAACATGCAGAGCTTTTCCTGGAGCAAAAGTAGAAAAAGAAGCGACTGCTATAAATGGCGTGTCACAGGAGGAAGCTTTTAATGAAGATAGGCAGACTGACGAGGAGATCCTAAAGCATTTTATCGTCTGGATGAAAGATTCAAGAGATCATACTGTCGCAGGGCAAAATCCTCATTTCGATGTAAGCTTCCTTGAAGCTACTGCTAAAAGATACCATTTAGATATTTCTATTCCGCATCGCATTATAGACATGCACTCTATGACTATTTTACATATGGCAAACCGTGGAATTAATTATCCTGTTGCACACAATCGTTCTGATTTAAATTCTGATAAAATCATGGAATACGTAGGAATTCCTGCTGAAGTGCGTCCTCATGTAGCAATCAATGGTGCAAGAATAGAAGCTGAGGCAATTTCTCGACTACTTTGGAATAAGAGTTTTTATGAAGAATACGAACAATATGCAATACCATGGAAAATTTAGAAACTAAACCTTCTAATACTTTAAAAAGTTTATCGTCTTCCTTTCTTAAAAAAGGGAAGTTTTACTGGAAAAGAATGGGTCCTGGGATTGTGACAGGGGCAGCAGACGACGATCCTTCGGGAATTGCTACTTATTCTCAAGCGGGAGCACAGCATGGGTTTAAGTATCTTTGGCTTTCTCTTTATACTTTTCCGCTTGTGGCTGTGATCCAAGAGATGTGTGCCCGTATCGCGATCGCTACGGGTCGTGGGCTCGCTGGAAACATAAGTCTCTATTTTCCTAAGTGGATGCTTTATAGTGTTGCCGGTTTTTTGTTTGTTGCAAATACTTTTAACATCGGAGCAGATCTCGGTGCTATGGCGGAGGCCATGACTTTACTTGTACCTTCGATCCCGTCTTGGGTTTATCTTTTTTCTATCGCTCTTATTTGCATTTCTTTTGAAATTTATTCAAGTTATGCGGTCTACGCGAAGTATTTAAAATGGCTTACCTTTGCTTTGCTGGCCTACATTGTTGCAGGACTTCTGACAAAATTTAATTTAAATGAACTTTTTCGTGCGAGTATTATTCCAACCGTCACTTTTACAAAAGAAAGCTTTTTTATAATCACAGCGATTTTGGGAACCACGATTTCGCCTTATCTCTTCTTTTGGCAGACCTCTCAAGAAGTAGAGGAAGAAATTTTAAATGGTCAGGATGCTAATCGTAGTGATTTAGAAAAAAAGCTCACAGTTTCTGCCATGCGCTACGATGTGTGGTTTGGGATGTTTTTTTCAAACCTCGTGATGTTTTTCATAATCGCGGTTTGTGCAGACAATTTGTTTAAAAACGGCATTACGGACATCAATTCAGCGGCTCAGGCTGCTGAAGCATTAAAACCGATTGCGGGAAATTTCGCTTCTTTCTTCTTTGCTCTTGGGATCATCGGCACAGGGTTTCTCGCGATCCCAGTTTTAGCCGGATCAAGCGCCTACGCCTTAGCCGAAAGTTTTAAATGGAAAGAGGGTTTGTATTTGAAGTTTAAAGAGGGAAGAGCTTTTTACTTTGTTATCATCTTCTCTGTTTTACTTGGACTCTTACAAAATTTCATAGGGCTTCACCCATTTAAAGCTCTTCTATACTCCGCTGTCTTAAACGGTCTTGTGGCACCTCTGGTCCTTGTGTTTATAGTGATCTTGGCGAGTAGAAAAGATGTCATGGGGGAGCTAAAAAACGGAAAATGGTCTACTTTGATCGGGATTTTTACAACCATTTTGATGTTTATTGTCGCTGGTTTTACGATCTTTGGCATGGTCTCTTAAAAGTCTAAATATTTCACAATAAAAGAGCCTATTTTGTCAACGTGTATTTCCCAAAAAACCCTTATAAAATAAGGTTTTTTTGTACAAAACAAAGCCTCTTTTTTCATTTTCTTCATTGACAAATGGCTCAAAATTTGCTAGTATTATGGGGAATCCAGTAGTTTGCTGGATTTTTTATTTGCGGGCTTGGACACTCCTCGTTGTTCACAACAAGGACCCCAGGAGGACGCAAACCTTAAACATTAAAAAAACTAGACTCGAAGATCGAGAAGGTGTTTAGGGATTAAAAGCTAGAAATAGGCTTATTATAGAAATATTCACAGGTATCGGACTTCTCGCTTCATCTATGATGATTGAGAAGTCAAACCTTCCGGACGGTTTAAATACCCTCCCGAAGGAAGATAAAAAAGAAATTGTAGAAACTAAAAAACTTGCGATTCTTTCTCCAGAGAAATCTGTAGAACAGATTGTAAGAGCAAGATTTAAAGACACTCCGATCCTAATTGAGATCTCAAAATGTGAATCACGTTTTACTCAGTTAAACAAAGACGGAACTGTCCATCGAGGTAGAGTAAACAAGAATGACCTTGGCGCGATGCAAGTAAACTCTTATTACCACATCGATACTGCTCAAAAGCTTGGCTACGACCTATATACTCTTGAAGGAAACTTGGATTATGCTGAGTATCTTTACAAGAAAGAGGGAACTAGACCATGGAACTCTTCTAAACCATGTTGGGGAAGTAAAGAGGAAATAGCAATGAGATAAATCTTTCAAATCACCCTGCCGAAAGGCGGGGTGATTTTTTTGTGCAAAAAAATAATCAGCTTTATCAGCTGACTTCGTTTTTTTTGATGATGTGTATAGTTCCTAAAATAACGTATTCCCACGCTCCTAACTCTTCTTCGTCGTCCGCAAATGGTGGATTTGTGGCGATGTAGAGTTTTGTCCCGTATTCTTTCTGAAAGTGACGCAGACGACTTTTTTGATCTCTCTGTAATCCCCATCGAGCGTAGTATCTTTCAAGTTCCGCTTTTTCTTGATTTGTTGTTTGAAATCTTTGTTGCATACTCTGTTTAGGAGTATACAACATATTTTAAAAAAGTCTACCACTTGTTTTTTTTCAAAAAAATAACCAGCCGAGGCTGATTGTGTTTTTTTAAAGAAGGTCTGCTAGTACTAGACACTCCCAGACGACCAACTCCTGCGTGGTGTTTTCGATAGGGCGCCGATGGTAGAGGTTTATGGGAGTTCTCCCGTACGTTGTGCGGAAAAAATTCAGACCTTGGTGTGCTGTGGGACCGACCCCTCTTTTTTCGTAGAACTTGCCGAGAGTTGTCCTTTCCTCTCCAGAAAAGACTCTGTGGGTGGCTATTTCGTTTTTTTTCATAACTTCTGTAACCTTATATTAAGGAAGAAAAAAAGTCTACTATTAGTTTTTGGGATAAAAAATAATCAACCGAAGTTGATTTTACAGCCCGTCCTGGATCATCAAGAATTCCCAAGCCTGTAGTTCTTGGTCGTCTGTTTCGATCGGAGGTTGTGCGCGTACAGATGTTTCTGGATAGGCGGTCCTGAAGTGCCTGAGACGGCTTGCGTCGTCTGTTCCAATTCCGCGACCATGGTAGTAGGCATCGAGTTTAGCCTTTGCTTCAGGGGGTAGTTCGGTAGTGGGTGTGCTCATAGCTATAGAAAGTCTATAAGAAATTTAGAAAAAGTCTAGAGAAACTTCCTAAAAGGGAAGACCATTGCTTCAAAGATTTTTTGAAAGAGTGGTCTTTTTTGCCATTCTGCGAGCTTGATCTCTTTCGCTAGTTTTAGGTCCTCATTGAAGTGGTTTTCAATTTCTTCGACAAAGCATTTGTTTGTAGAAATCAGGTTTCCTTCAAAGTTGTAAAGAAGGCTTACGTTGTCAAAATTCATACTTCCCACACTAGCCACTGTTCCATCTATTGCAAAAGTTTTTGAGTGGATCATTGTCTCATAGCAAAATATTTTTACTTTTGATTTCAAAAGTGTTGTAAAAAAAGTTTTACTTCCTGCGTCGACCATTGGGTGGTCGGTAGAGTGGGGGAGGAGGATCCGGACATTTACCCCTCTTTTACCTGCTCTTTTCAAAAGGCTTAAAATTCTATTGTTTGGAAGAAAATAAGGGGTTGTGATATCTATTGAAACTTTTGCTGATTGTAAAAGTTTTTGTAGCTCATAGTAAATAAATCTTTTTCTAGGTAGTGGGGCGTTTGTAATATAGCGAGATTCATTTAGGGCAATGGGGAATTCTCCTTTTTTCTTGTAGAAGCGAGCTTTGGTGTATTCTTTATTCCACATCACAAAAAAAGATTCCACCATGTCTTTGACGGCTTCTCCGGTCACTTCGACATATGTTTCTCTCCAGTTACGCATTTCTTCGCCGATACAGACACTTCCTGTAAATCCCAGAGAGTCGTCTACCACCAAAAGTTTCCTATGATTTCTAAAATACCAAAAAGTCACCTGATGCGGACTCCAAGGAAAGATGGGATTAAAAAATCTTATTTCAACTCCAGAAGAATTTAATTCTTTTACAATTTCTTTCTTGCTTAAAGAAAAGCTTCCAGCATGATCACAAAGAATTTTTACAGACACTCCTTCTTTAGCTTTTAACACTAAGGCGTCTAAAAACTTCTCGCCATAAAAGTCAGGTAAGAAGATAAATTGTTCAAGCAAAATACTTTTCTTTGCATTTTTTATTGCAACAAGCATTGCTTCCCAAGAGGTCGCTGAATTTTTATAAAATTCAAATTTTTCCATAACCCCCCTATTATACTTCAAAACAGGGAAGAGGGGGGGGGCTACCCTTTGGACTCCTTTTTGCTACTCTCTTTTTTAATCATCGACGATTATTATTTATAGTTTTAAAAAATAAAAAAATATTTGTAAGTCTTTGACAAGGGGAAGGATTATGGTTTAAAAAATCGACCTGTGGATAACTTTTGAGGGGCCTCTACTATAGATGTCGCACAATATATCTTTTCGGCATATATACTCGGGTAAAGCTCTTTAAATAAAGCTTTTAAATCTTTAATAAAAACCTGCTTTCTTTTCTTCTTCTATCCTCCCTACCTATCAATCTCAAATAAAATCAAAAGTCTCAAATTTATTTTTCTTACTTCCCCTAATCCATCAATCACTTTTTTTCTTCTTTAAATCGATTTTAAGGCCTTTGCTTTTATAGGCCTTGGTTTGGGTCCTAGATATACATAAGCCCACAGGAGGTTTTTGAATGGATTTGTTGGTTTAGAGGGCTGTAGGGTATTACCTCTTTTTTACAAAAATAGGGGACTTTTTTCGGAAAATTTGCCTTCAAAAAAATTCTTAATT
>JAUPVJ010000023.1 GCA_030917145.1 Patescibacteria group bacterium | reverse complement strand
TTCACCCAGATCGCCACGAGCATTTTAAATTTAAAATTTGTGTTTCTGGTGCGTCTGAAATGGCTCATCTTTCTCCAAGTGCTCACGAGTTTGGAAAAGAATTAGGTAGACAAATTGTCCTTCAGGGAGGAGTGTTGCTTACAGGAGCAACAACAGGGTTTCCTTTTTGGGCTGCCATGGGAGCAAAAGAGGCGGGTGGAATTTCAATAGGATTTTCTCCAGCTAAAAACGAGAAAGAACATTTTGAAAACTACAAACTACCAATTGATTTTATGGATACTGTTATTTACACAGGTTTTGGTTTCCCAGGGCGAGACTTACTTTTGACTAGGTCTTCCGACGCTATCATAAACGGTCCAGGTCAAATTGGAACTTTCCATGAATTCGCGATTGCTTATGAAGACGAAAAACCGATAGGGGTTTTACAAAGCGATGAGTGGGACACAGACGAAGAAATCGCTTCGATTTTAAGCAAAAGTCACAGAAATACAACAAGTGTGGTTTACGATCGGGATCCAAAAGCTTTGGTTTCTAAATTGATTGATTTGATCAAGAAGAAAAAAATTAATGACACTCATTGTAAAGATCCTTATCTTAAACAATAAAAAAACCGCTCTCTGAAGGGCGGTTTTTTTTGTTTTATTTTACTTTTGCCATTACTCGCTCTAGAGTTTTTGGACTTTCGATTGAAAGTTGTGAGAGAATCTTTCGATCGAGTATGATATTTGCTTTCTTTAGTGCTCCTATGAATTTACTGTAAGATAGACCGTTTTCTTTTAGAGGGATTGAAAGACGTACATTCCAAAGTTTTCGCATGTTGCTTTTCTTGTCTCGTCTGTGTGCAAATGCATAGCTTTCAGCGTGTACGATTGCTTCGTAAGCTTGTCTTTCTTTGGTTCCTCGTCCGAAACGGAATCCTTTTACTCTTTTCAAGACATTTCGTCTTGTTTTTAGGGCGTTTACCCCTTTCTTTACTCTTGTCATCTCAGTATTTTTCTAACTTATAATATATCGTCTCTTGTCTCTCTGGCTCATTACGAAATTGCCTTGTCGCTTTTTTGCAAGCTGGCTTGAACGAGACTCTTTTGCATTAAAATGGTTTTGACCAGCTTTTCGAGCTTTAATTTTGCCATTTTTACTGACTTTTAACCTTTTTGTGTATGATTTGTTTGTTTTTAACATGTTTTTCTTTGATTTTAGAGAATTTCTCAACCGCAACCCGCTATTTGAGGGTCTAAATGGAGGCTTCTTCCAAACAGGTGTATCTTACTAGATAAGCCCTTTTTTGTCTACTTTTTTCGAGGTTTTAACCTAGGGCTTAGAACTTGCAGTAAAAACCTTAATTTATAGGGTATTAAAGCTAAAAGCTCCAAAGCTCTCAGCTTGTCAGCTTCTTCCTACTTCTCCTTTTCAATCATCATTGAAAGTCCTTTTGGACTTTTCTTGGCCTCGTCTGTTACTTTGTAGGGAACTGAGATCAATCGTAAGATTCTTTCGAGTCTTTCCTTTAAAAAGTCTTGATTCATGTACTTACTTCTTCCGGGAAGAAAAAGATCTATTTTGATTTTGTTACCTTCTTTTAGCCATTCGCTAGTTTTTTTAGCTTTCAGCTCTAGATCATGGTCCCCAGTACCCATTTTGATTTGTACGGATTTTACCTCTACTGTGTGAGCTTTTGCTTTTTGAGCTTTCAGTTTTTTGCTGTTTTCGTATAGAAATTTTCCGTAGTCTGCAATTTTTGCAATAGGAGGCACTGCGTTTGGTGATATTTCAATCAAATCTAAGCCCAGTTCTTTTGCTTTTTCAAGAGCTTCCGCAAAAGGGAGGACTCCTAGATTTTCTCCGTCTGCGCCAATAACCCGCAGTTCTCTTGCTCGTATTTTTTCGTTTGCTCTATGTGTGATATCTGCCAAAGTTTTTTAAAATTATGCCTTTAATTAAGACCTTTAATATAGCAAAAAACCAGAAAAAAAGCTAAAAAATACAACCCCTCTTGATTTAAGGGGTTGTTGGATCAGACACTCAGCCGATCGTTTTCTGTGGTTTTTGGAGTCTTTGGTTCCTCTGGTGGAGGAGGAGGCTCATCGGGAATACTTTCAAACAGATCACCCCAAGGATCACTTTCAGGTGGATCTGTTCGATTTTTTCCTTCTCGTTTTGCCTTTTCAGCTTGAAAGCGATTGACGTCATCGAGGAGGCTTTCCGGTATTGGCGGTAGGAGCTCCGGAAGTGGAGGAAGTGCTTTGTACGACTCCGCTTTTTTGTTGAGAGAAGAAATTTCCCCGAGAATGAGTAGGGCGACTTTTTCAAGTCGCGCTATTTCCGCTCGAGATTCAAAACGAGTTTCCAAAGCGAGTTGTCGTATTTTTCGAGTGTCGTCACGAATGTCCGATGTGGTCCGATTTATATCCTCACTTTGCCTGCGAATACGCGACGTGTTACTCGCGATGAGCGCCACATTTTTGGATGTTGAATGGGATTGCTTAGCCACAAAAACTGTGGCTACGAGCACGACAGCAAGGGTAAGGTAAAAAGCTCCCGATTTGATGATTTTAAAGAATTTCATAATGGTGGTAGGTAAGTGCTACATAAAACACTACACCTAAAGTAAAAAAATACAAGGAAAAAAATACAAAAATAGACAAAAAAATTAGCGCGGATTCCTTTGGGGGAATCCGCGCTCGTGCACAAAGAAGTGCTGATGATCCTATTGCTCCGGGGGAGTCTCGGCCACGGCAGAGGTTTTGGGAGTGAACTGAATCACCCCTACGCCGTCTTCGTCGAAGGCGAGAAGCATTGTCCCTTGCGCTCCGTTGATCGTCACCGGGGTCTCCTCGAAGACTAGGGTGTTGACCGCTGCCCTCACGATTGCCGAGAGCGCCGATTTGTCATCCTTGAGAATTTCTTCGATCCGGGCAGTCCCGAGGGGCTGTTCCAGGAGCGTTGAAATGTCGATTGGTTTTTCAGCCAGCTTCCTGACCGCGTTCAATTCCACCCTCAACTCCTCCATAGCTTCGGCTTTTGCTTCTGCTTCGCCGAGCTTCGTGAGAAGTCCGGCTTTGTCGTTTTCCAGATTGGCTTTTTGGTTGGCGAGAGTGTTGACCACTTCGCTGAGCTGGACGTCGTCATCGGGCTTGAAAAACCAGACGATGAACCCGATTACGGATATCATTGTGATTCCGATGGCCCAGAACGATTTCTGTTTTAACCACGAAGTGGGCTTTTCACTTTCGAGCGGATGAGTTTTCAGTCTTCCGCGCTCGTCTGGTGGGATGAGCGATGGCTTACTGGGCGTGTGGTCGGCGGGTGTCATTTCTGTTGGGGTGGTTGGTTGTAGGGAATTCCTTTCGTGTTTTTTGACCGTGAATCCTTCTCCTTGGAGAAGACTCATTGTTTCTTCAACTGAGAGCCGTTTTTCAGGAGGGCTTGGTTCATCTGGGGGAGGAACAAGTTCTTCCAAAGCCTCATCGCTGTATCCCAGAAGAGGTTCTTTTTCTGGGTCCTCTGTTCCTGTAGGCAGTCCAAGGGACATGTCCCCTGTGCTACCAACATGTTCCGAAGGTGCTTCTGGCAATTGTCGTTCCTGCCATTTGAAAGCAGGTTTTGTCCCCCCTGTTGGTGGCGGTGCACTGTCGGTTGGCGCCGGAGGCGCCTCAGGTGGTGTTTCAGTCATGGTGTTCGGGTATGTTGTGGTTTTTTCCACATCTCTTTGTTCCAAAAGCCCAATGGCAATAGGAGAGAAGTGTAGATTTTGTCTTTAAAAGTGAAGGTTTTTTAGACAAAATCTACACTTCTCTTTAACTTCTTTGTAAAAGTACGTTCACATCCAATTATAGCATATTTTGTACAATAGTCAATAGAAAAACACTCGTAATGTTTAGGCAGAGTTTGGGGTATAATTATCTAAATGGTAAAGAAAAAACAAAAAATTTTAGCTCTTGTGATCATTCTTTTGGCCCTTGGTGTATCTTTTGTTTACGCTTTTTTCTTTCAAGAAAAGCCGATTGCGCGAGAGTCTCTTCCTGAAGTAAAAGGTTTTGAAAAATTTGCTCCATCAAAAATCACTTTTGCAGATCAAAAGAAAGTTGTACTTTTTTTCAACGCTACTTGGTGCGTGACTTGCAACGAAGTAATGCTCGAACTCCCTACGATTGAAATTCCAGAAAATATACTTTTTCTGTCTGTGGATTTTGACACCGAGGCCGAGCTTCGAAAAAAATACGGCGTTGCTCTCCAGCACACATTTGTCGAAGTAAATTCAAGGGGAGAAATGATTCAAAAATGGGCAGGGGGAAGTTTAAAAGAAGCTGTAGAAAAACTAAAATAGCATGATTCTTTTAATTGTCTCTTTTATTGCCGGAGTTTTGACTACTCTTGCGCCGTGTGCGCTTCCTCTTTTGCCAGTGATCGTTGGAGGTTCGCTTTCAGGGCAAAGTCGAAAATATAAAGCGCTTGTCGTTGTCTCTTCGCTCGCTTTCTCAATCATTGTTTTTACTCTTTTGCTTAAAGCATCGAGTGTGTTTATTGCAGTCCCTGAATTTTTTTGGAAAGCACTTTCTAGTGTCATTGTGATTGGTTTTGGGCTCTCTATGCTTTTTCCAAAAACTTTTGAAAAGATTTATCTTAAAGCAAATTTAGTTTTGGGAAGAAAATCAAATCAGCTCGTTGCCGAAGGGGTACAAAAAGAAAGTTTCAAAGGAGACATTTTGATCGGAGCGTCTCTTGGTCCTGTCTTTGCTTCTTGCAGTCCGACTTACTTTCTTATTCTTGCCACAGTGTTGCCTGAAAGTTTTTTGAAAGGCCTTGTCTATCTTTTTGCTTATGCACTAGGGCTTTCTCTGACTCTTTTGTTGATTGCAAAACTTGGAGAGAAAATAGTTTTCAAACTTGAAAAGTACGCAGACCCGGAAGGATGGTTTAAAAAGTCTCTTGGTGTAATTTTTATTTTA
>JAUPVJ010000022.1 GCA_030917145.1 Patescibacteria group bacterium | reverse complement strand
ATCGAGGGGACGGGGTACTTTGGGAACTTAACCAAACAGAAAGTGAATCAGGTTTTACTTAGTGAGTAAGTAACAAAAAACCACCGAGAGGTGGTTTTTTGTTTTTCCCCATGCACCCTGAATTTTTCTGGTGGAAAAATTCGAGTACTCCCAGAAAAACAAACTAAATAGACCAAGTCTATTTGGTTCGTTTTTCCTCCTGCAAACTTTTTTTGTTGTATAATGAACACATGGAATCACGTTTGGGTTTTGAAAATAAAAAATTCTCATCAATCGAAGAAGAAGTTTCTTTTTTGCGTTCGGAAGTTTTGAAAAAAGAAGAGCAATTAAAAGAAAAATTTGAAAACCCAAATCGTGAAAGTATCATTCGTGAAGAGATTAGAAAATACGGAAAATTGTCTGATGAAATCTTAACCAAAGATTACAAGACAATGGAAAACGTGGCTCGAGAAATCGTACTAGAACTTGCTCCAGAAGAACACGATAAAAAAATAGAGGAACTCCTTGGAATTTTAGAGTCTAAAGGTATTAAAAACGCTCTCTTGGTTTTGTCGCACTTTAAAAATCCTCATCTTGAAGACGATTTTCATCGATTTTTAGTTCAATATATAAAAAGCGGAATCGCTTCGTTTGATAGAAACGGCAATGACAGACTCGAAAGAGCCCTCCGTCATACTTTGTACGAAATTCATATTGGTGAAGATTTACAAAAAGACGAAAGAAAGCTGACAGAAAAAATATTTTTAATGCAAAAACTCTATGAGGGGATTATTTCTTCTTTTGAATCCTCCAAAGAAAAAAATGATTTCTTTTCAATAGAGATAGCCAATTCAGAAGGTCACTTAGATGTGGTTTTTTATGTATCTGTTCCAGACAGTAGGAAATTTGTTTTTGAGAAACAGATTGTTTCTGTGTTTCCAAGAGTAAAAATATTTGAAAAGAAAGATGATTACAATATTTTTAATTACGCTGGGGTAGTTTCTGGGGCTACTGCTAAATTTGCAGTCAATGAAATTTACCCAATAAAAACATACGATGAATTTGAGAGTGATCCAATCGACACCGTTTTAAACATTTTATCTAACCTAAATGTTCACAAAGAAGGAGCTGCGATTCAAATTGTTGTTGCACCAGACTATGGAGAATATCTTTTTTCATACAAAGATGCACTTCACAAAATTAAAGAGGGGATGCCGGTATCAAAAGCGATCGATATAAAGCATTCATTTTTGGGTACTTTTGCAAAGACAACAAAAGATATTGCGAAGGACACTTTAAAGGAAATTGTTTTTGGTGGATCAAATTTTTCACCAAAAAAAGAAATGGAAAAACCAATCTCGTCTTCCACAGAAGAAGAGCAAATAAAGAAAAAGATTGATTCGTTGCTTTGCCACTGCGTCATTCGAATTATCTCCTCAGCAGAAAATAAAGAAAAGTCAGAAGAAATTTTAAACGGAATTATGAGTTCGTTCGGACAATTTTCAAGTTCTATGGGAAATAAATTTGTTTGGAAAAAGATTGCCCAACCGTACATCTTTGAATTCGCTCGTAATTTTTCTTTTAGAGAAATTAAAAAAGAAGACTCAATTCCTTTGTCTATAAAAGAATTAGCAACAATTGCTCATTTTCCTTCATCTATTTCTATTTCTCCATCTCTTAAAGTTTCGCGCGCAACTACCGCTCCTCCTCCGGTTGATATTCCAAAATCAGGGATCACTCTCGGTGTAAATTTTGACCGCAATCTTCAAAGTGAAATTAAGATGTTTCCAGAGGATAGGCTTCGACATATGTATGTCATTGGACAAACAGGAACAGGAAAAACAACGCTTTTAAAAAACATGATCATTGAGGATATAAAAAATGGAGAAGGTGTGTGTTTTATAGATCCTCACGGAAGTGACATTGAAGATATCTTGGCAAATATTCCACCAGAGCGTTTTGACGATGTGGTGTATTTTAATCCAAGTCACACAGATCGCCCGATGGCACTTAACATGCTCGAATACGATCCAAAATTTCCAGAACAAAAAACTTTTGTGGTAAATGAACTTCTTTCAATTTTTAATAAACTTTTTGATATGAAGGTTGCTGGAGGACCAATGTTTGAACAATATTTCAGGAACTCAGTTCAGCTTGTGATGGATGATCCAGAAAGTGGTAATACGCTACTCGAAGTCATGAGAGTTCTTTCCTCAAAAGAGTTTCGTGCACTTAAACTTTCAAAATGTAAAAATCCTTTAGTTGTGCAATTTTGGAAAGAGATTGCGGAAAAAGCGGGAGGGGAAAGTTCGCTTCAAAACATGGTTCCTTACATCACAAATAAATTTGATGTTTTTCTTTCAAATGACATCATGCGCCCAATTGTTCTTCAAGAAAAATCTTCTTTTAACATGCGTGAAATTATGGATAATAAAAAGATTTTTTTGGTTAATCTTTCCAAAGGGCGTTTGGGAGATATAAATGCAAATCTAATAGGGCTTATTTTAGTTGGAAAGATTTTGATGGCAGCTCTTTCTAGGGTGGATTCTTTCGATAAACCACTTCCGCCTTTTTATCTTTATATCGATGAGTTTCAAAATATTACTACAAATTCTATTTCCCAGATTCTTTCTGAGGCTCGTAAATATAAACTTTCTCTTACAATCGCTCATCAATTTATTGCTCAGTTAGAAGAAAGCATAAAGAATGCAGTTTTCGGCAACGTCGGCTCAATCGTTTCTTTTAGAGTCGGAGCCGAAGATGGAGAAGTCTTGGAAAAACAATTTGCTCCTACTTTCAATGCAAATGATTTTGTAAATATAGATAATCGAAATTGTTATATAAAAATGCTTGCAAAAGGAAGACCTCTTCGTCCTTTTAGTATGGAAACTTTGCCACCTAAAAAAGGGAAACCTGAAATCGCATCACGACTCAAAGAACTATCTTATTTAACTTTTGGAAAAGAGAGGAGTATTGTGGAACACGAAATCATGCGTAAATATGAGTCGAGATCTCTAAATGTGTCTCCAAACGAAGCCCCTCCTTTGTCTTAGCTTTCTGCTTGAAAGAGGGGTCTATTTTTGCTATATTTGGTGTCTTATTATTTACTTTTAATTTGTTATGGATAATCACCCAAAAAAGGAGAGGACGTTTGTAATCATTAAACCAGATGGAGTTCAGCGGTCTTTGATCGGAGAAATAGTTAGCCGTTTTGAAAGAACAGGGCTTAAGGTTGTTGCGATGAAATTTGGTATGGCAGAAGAGAAGAAATTTTGGGATCATTATAACAAAGACGATGCTTGGTTTCTTAAAAAGGGAACAAACATTGTAAATGATCGAACTGCGGCGGGACTTCCTGTAGAAAAGGAAGCTCTTGAATACGGAAAAGATATCATTAGAGCTCTTGTGAAATTCATGACAGCAGGCCCTGTAGTAATGATGGTAATTGAAGGAAACCAAGCTGTAGGAGTAGTAAAAAAACTTGTTGGAGGTACAGAACCTGCAACGTCTGATGTTGGAACAATTCGAGGGGATTTAACTTCAGATTCTTACGCAATTTCAGCTGTAGATGATCGAGCTGTTAGAAACTTGATCCACTGTTCAGATGCTGTAGAGGAAGCGCAAAGAGAAATTTCTCTCTGGCTTAAACCTGAAGAAATTGTTGACTATAGGCTTGTAAACGAAGCGATTCTGTACGATGTAAACTTGGACGGAATAATGGAGTAGAGTCTTCTTTATTGCTTTCCAAAATTGGTGTATAATGGACGCAGGTTATCGAATAATATTGTCTTAACTTGTTTGTATTGTTCGGGAGCTTAACTTTCAATTGTCCTTGGACTATTGTCGAGAGCACCCACCTATCATTTCGTTAGGCACAATACAAATTTCGATAACCTAAAAAAAATCCCCACTCGGGGGATTTTTTTTTACTCTATTTTTGAACAATAAACCATGATAAAATTGACACATGATCTCTAAAAGAAAATTTATTTTAATTTTAACCCTCGCTTTCTCTTCGATTTTACTTGTCAGTTTCTTGTTTACGACAAAGCTACATCTTTTTTGGTCTACTCCTTGGATCGATGTTCCAAACCACTTTTTAGGAGGGCTTATCCTTGGATTGGTTGGTTTTTTGGTTTTAGGTCACCACACACGAAAAATTTCTCCTCGAAAAAAAGTGACAGAGTTATTAGTTTTTACTCTAGTGATAGGGGGACTTTGGGAGGTTTATGAAGAAGTTGCTGGACTTACATCCCTTAGTGATTCTGTGTATTGGATAGATACAATCGGAGATTTTATTGCAGACGCTCTTGGGGCTTTGGCTGGGTATTATTATTTCTTAAAAGAAAATTAATTAAAAATGGAAAACAAAACTACAGCAAAAAAAGCAAAGATTACTTTTGTGTCAGGGGTAGGGACTGTGACGGGTGCGAATTTTCTTTTTGAAACTATGCCAGAAGGCGACGAAAAACCTGTGCGAATCGTGATCGACTGTGGTCTTGAGCAAGGAACAAAAGAAGCTCCAAAGCGAAACAGACAAAAATTTTCTTACGACCCATCTACGATTGATTATTTATTTGTTACTCATGCACACATTGATCATATTGGGAGAGTGCCTAAACTTGTAAAAGAAGGTTTTAAAGGAAAAATTTTTTCAACTCTTGAAACGCTGGAACTCGCTCCGCTCATGCTCGAAGACTCTGCTCGACTTCTTGCTCGTGAGTCAGAAAAAGACAACCTCCCACCTATGTACGACGAAAATGATATTAGAAATTCTCTCTCTTTGTGGAGGGAAATCCCTTACCACGTGCCAATAGAGCTTCATGGAGGCCTTTCTGTTTTTGCAAAAGATGCAGGGCATATATTGGGTTCAGCAATGTTTGAGTTTACTTTAAATGGTAGAAAAATCATCTTTACAGGAGACCTTGGAAATTCCCCAACCCCTCTTCTAAAAGACACTGAAGACATCATTGGGGCTGATTATATGGTTATGGAGAGTGTTTATGGAGATCGAGATCACGAATCTACAGAACAGCGAAAAAGCCGCCTCGAAGACGTGATTGAAGATGCTCACAAGCGAGGTGGAGCACTTATTGTTCCTTGTTTTTCTTTAGAAAAAACTCAGGTAGTTTTGTCTGAAATAAACAGTCTTGTAGAAGAAGGTCGTGTGCCTTCGATGCCTGTTTTTTTAGACTCTCCTTTAGCGATTAAAGTTACAGAAGTTTACAGAAATTTTCATAAAAATTTTAATGAAGAATCAAAAAAGAAAATTGAAAAGGGAGATGATATTTTTAGTTTTCCTCGTTTAAAGCTTATTCTTTCGACTGAAGATTCTAAAAATCTTGCTACAGTTCCAAATCCAAAAATTATCATTGCAGGTTCTGGAATGTCTAACGGTGGGCGAATTGTGCACCACGAAGCCCAGTATTTGCCAGATCCAAAAAGCACGATTCTTCTTATTGGTTATCAAACTCTTGGTACTTTGGGTCGTCATATTCAAAATGGCGAAAAACATGTCTCAATATTTGGAGACAAAGTGGAGGTAAGAGCTAAGGTAGAAATGATCGACGGATATTCTTCTCACAAAGATTCAACAAGGCTGATTGAGTTTGTGGAAAAAGGAAAAGACACTTTAAAGAAAGTTTTTCCGGTGATGGGAGAGCCAAAATCATCTCTCTTTTTGGCACAAAGAATTCAAGACTATGTAGGTGTGTCAGCGCACCATCCTAAAGAAGGGGAGGAAGTTATTTTAGATTTTTAAACAAAACAAAATGGATCCCGTTAGAGATAATTTAGTTTATTATTCAAATAAATGAAAAATAGATACCAAATGTTTTTTAAATTAATAGCACGCTACGATACTACGGAAGCGCTTTTGGGAATTATGGTTATTTTGCACCGAAACATTATTAGATTATTTATAGGACGGTTTAGCAAGAAATTGTTAAGCGCTTCCTATCTCTAACGGGATGGAAGTCTGTAATATTCACCCAGATCGCCACGAGCATTTTAAATTTAAAATTTGTGTTTCTGGTGCGTCTGAAATGGCTCATCTTTCTCCAAGTGCTCACGAGTTTGGAAAAGAATTAGGTAGACAAATTGTCCT
>JAUPVJ010000001.1 GCA_030917145.1 Patescibacteria group bacterium | reverse complement strand
GATCATAGAAGACCAAAATCTTTTTGAAACTGAACTTTTGATTTTCAATAGTTTGTGGAAAGCGATTTAGAGCCTTTTTTTAAGGGAATTTTATATATTGTAAAATATCGCTTTTTATGCTATAATTAGGGGGTTCGTTGAAAGAGCGAATATCGCCGGACGAATCGGTACAAAAAATTTGTCCGACAAAATTTTGAAAGCCGAGCTTTCAAAATTATTGCTGGACGATTTTTGTGGTACAAAATTTTATGCCTTGGAAAATTTCAAAAGCTCACGCTTTTTAAATTCTTCCAAGACGAATTTTTTAGTTAAAAATTCGGGGATGATGGGCCTAGACAAAAAAGCCATTTTTCCTTGCGCGCAATCGAGTATCTCAAAACCTCGTAAAACTTCTGGGAAATTTAAGTGCTACTGCACGAAAAGCTGTTTCTCCATACTTTGGAGTAAACGACTTTGCTTTCGCAACTGCTCGAGCTTAAGCTCGCGGGAACGTAAAGCCATCGAACCTTTTTCTTTCTCTCGGAAAGGCTTCGGTGTTATAAAGGGAGAATAGGTATTTTTGGTTTCCTTTTCCAAAAATCCGAAAATTTAAAGGATAGAATACTTTGTGTTTTGTTTATTTTAAGCAAAGTATTCGAATCCGCTTTCGGGCGGAAAAATAAAACATATTGCGTAGACCCATTGAAAAATCTTCTTTGCACGGGGGTTCAATTCCCCCCATCTCCACAAAAAGACTCCCTTTTGGGGAGTTTTTTTATTGTCGCATAAGCGACAAAGATTTTATTTAAAATCTTGTGGAGATGGGGGGAATTGAACCAGTCGGAGCGCACGAAGCAAAGCGTAGTCTGCAAAGCAGGCGCGAGACGGGCTCGCGAGCACTTAGTCCACGCAGTTTGTAATCAAACGAGTAGACTTAGTGACTTGTGAGTTCAATTCCCCCTGTATTAAATTCTGGGGTCGAGGAGAAATCTTGTGACGACAAGATTTTGAGGTGACCAATTTCCCCTATTAATTTCCTAAATCGCCTTCCACAAACTATTGAAAATCAAAAGTTCAGTTTCAAAAAGATTTTGGTCTTCTATGATCACCCCTCTTAAGACTTCGTTTTTGTTTATCGAAATCATTGCTACTTTTCCCGCATATATAAGTTTGTAAGTGGGAGCTGTTTCTTGTTTTGAAAGCCACTTTCTTTCGTCTTTTCCGTAAGTACTTCCTCCAGCCCCTGTTGCAATTGTCCGCACAAAAATTTTTCTTTTTATTCTCTCGTCACTAAATTCCGGAAAAGCTTTTTTGTGGTAGAGGAATGGTCGGATGGTAGAAGAAGAAAAAGCCACGTACTCTTTTTTTTCGAGTTTACTTACAGACTCTAGTACATCAAGTAAGATGTTTTTTATGCCCACATAGTCTTCAAAAAACTTTAGTACGGGTTTTGAGTTGTTTGTTTTTGAAAGGGAAGAGAGCTCTTTTACGGTCTTTTCTAAATCTTCCTTCATGTCTTCGAGCTCGGTTTTTTTACTTTCCAGAAGTTTTTGAAAAATTTCTGGATCTTCAGCTGTGAAATGTTGATTTTTTTCTTTGTGAAAATATGAGACTAAGCCTTTTTTTTCTAAACTTTTTAAAGCGTTGTAAGAGACTCCGCGATTGAGTCCTGCTTTTTCTGCAATCTTTCGGATCGAAGAAGATCCAAGTGAAAGCAGGGCAGTGTAGACCGCTATTTCTTTTTCATCAAGACCAAGTTTTTCTAGTATTTTTTTATTCATCATTATTTATAAACTTTTGTAAAGTGTCATTTTAAAAATGACAAATCTTTAATTTACAAGGGTTATTGTCTATTTTTATGATTACTTTGTCAATTTTTTTGTCATAATTTTTATTGACACTTTCTTTTACTCTCTTAAACTGGTCATTAGATGAATATTACAACCACTCTAAAACCAGTAGTTTCGTGGAAAGCTTTTTCACGGGGAATTCCACAAGAAATTCAGGATGCTTTTCCTGAAGGTGCCCATATCCTCCATCAGGATGTCTGCATTTTTTCCTACGAAGACGAACGTGTTGTCAGTGCAGACTACCAAGATCTTTTGATCCCAGCTCTCCAGGCAATTCTTGGAGATGATCCAAAGGAATGTCTCCACAGAGAGCTTGTCGACCACACCTTCTTTTTTAAGGGAAAACGGTACCGTCTTGGGTACATTCACGATCCCGAAGAACACGACTACGGCTGGTACATTACCGCTCTTTAAACACAACCCTGATTTGCAGGGTTATTTTTTTACCCCAACTTCCCTAAATTTCTTTTAGTAGTACAATATTAATGTATGCAAGATTCTTCTAACACATCCCCGTCTACTACACAAAAAAGTTATCTTTGGGTAACTCCGGTTTTTGCTTTTATATTTTTTGTAGCAGGTTTGTTTTCTTCTTATGTTGTATATGTAAAGTATTATGAAAATGGAATTGAGTCTTTACAATCTAGAGCTCAAACTATTGCAGACGCTTTAGATGAAGATAAGATCAAGGCTCTAAACGGAAACGAAAGCGATCCAGATAATCCTTCCTACATAGAAATAAAATCAAAATTAGCTAAGATTAAAATTGCAAATCCTGACACTCGTTTTATTTACATCATGGGAGAGAGGGGTGGTGAACTTTTCTTTTTTGTTGATTCTGAAGATCCAGATTCTGAAGGGTACTCACCCCCAGGAGAAATTTATCCAGATGAAAGTCCTGCAACTACTTTAGCTTTGCGTGAAGGATTGTCTGGCACAGAAGGGCCAATAGTTGATAATTTTGGTACTTGGATTACAGGAGTCGCTCCTATTGTTGATAAAGATGGAAAAGTTTTAGCATCACTTGGCATAGACATAGAGGCAAACGAATACTTTAGGAACGCGATCCTTCGTGCACTTCTGGCTTTTCTTTTGTCTTTTGTGATCGTGATCGTGCTTTTGTTTGAATATAGAGTGCGTAAAAAAGAACAAGGGATTGTAGAGCTTCGTTCACAATTTTTGGCAGTCGCAACGCACGAAATCCGCTCACCTCTTTCTGGTATAGCTTGGGCGCTTGATTCTTTGTCTTCTGTGAAAGAAATTCCAGAACAAACACATATTTTATTGGACGACATAAAATCAAAAACAAATAATCTGGTAGAAACAATTAATGATATTTTAGATGCTTTTTCTTTGGATTTTAAAAAGAAAGATTTGGTAAAGAAAAATATAAATCTTCGAGATTTGATTCAGACAGTGTTTGCTTCTTTGGAATATCTAAAAGAAAGTAAAAAGAATAATTTGAAGAAGGTGAATTCCATACCTTCGGACTCTGTAGTCGTAGGGGATCAGAAAAATCTATCACAAGT
>JAUPVJ010000021.1 GCA_030917145.1 Patescibacteria group bacterium | reverse complement strand
GTGGGGGCAGAGACGAACCCCGTTATTTTCACATGCCTAAAAGACATGAAAAACCACTTAGATCTCTCTAAGAATCTAAGTACTATGATAGCACACTATACCTCTTTTGTCAACTGAGATATCGGCACTCGTTTTTGTTCCCCACTGTCTCGATCACGCACAGTTACCGTGTCGTTTTCCAAAGTATCGAAATCAATTGTGATACAAACTGGTGTCCCGATCTCATCTTGTCTTCTGTATCGCTTTCCAATGTTTCCATTGTCATCGTACGCGACGTTTCCAAATTCTTTTTTAAGTAGAGAAAACACCTCTCGCGCTTTTGCTTGGAGCTCTGGTTTGTTTTTCAAAAGCGGAGACACGCAGGCTTTAAAAGGAGCTACGGTTTTTGGTAATCTCAAGAAAACACGCACTTCCCCTTCCGCGCCAACCTCTTCATTGTAAGCAGAAACCAAAAGAGCGAGTATTGCCCGATCAACACTAATCGTTGGTTCTAAAACATGTGGAATAAATTTTTCTTTTGTTTCTTCGTCAAAAATTTCCATAGATTCTCCAGAAAATTTTTGATGTTGTGTAAGGTCAAAATTCCCCCTGTGAGCCAGACCTGTGAGCTCTTTTGTACCAAAAGGATATTCAAATTCAAGATCAACAGTTTTTTTACTGTAGTGCGCTCTACCAGTTTCAGGGTGCTCAAGGGCGTGAAGTTTAGAAGTGTCCACTCCAATTTCCTGAAGCCACACTTTTTGCGCTTCTAGAAAGTCATCGAAAAGTAGTTCCCATTTTGTGTCTGGATGGAAAAAATATTCAAATTCCATGATCTCAAACTCACGAAGTCTATATGTAAAATCTCTTGGGGTGATTTCATTTCGAAAAGCTTTTCCGATTTGAGCAATTCCAAAAGGTACTTTCGGTGACATAGAATTTAAAACATTTTTAAAATTCACAAACATACTTTGTGCTTCTTCGGGACGCAAATATGTAGAGACAGCAGTTTCTTCTACTGCTCCCATTTTTGTTTCAAGCATTAAATTAAACTTTCGAACATCTGAAAGTGGGTTGCCTTCCGGGCTCTTAAGTCCAAGCTCCTTAATCTTTGCGTCCATTTCCACAACGGTAAGTTTTTCAGCATCTACTCCTGCTTCTTCAAGAAGATGGTCTGCTCTGTATCTTTTTTTTGTTTTTAAATCATCAACCAAAGGGTCAATAAATTCTGAAGTGTGCCCTGAAGCTTCCCAAACTTTTGGGTGCATTAAAATTGGAGTATCAATGAGATACATGTTTTCTTTTGATGTAACAAAAAACTGTAGCCAAGAATCTTCAATATTTTTCTTTAAAAGAGAGCCGAGTGGTCCGTAATCATAAGTACCAGCAAGACCTCCGTAGATCTCAGATCCGGGATAAATAAAACCTCTCCTTTTGCAAAGAGAAATTATCTTTTCCATTCCATTGTTTTCTTCTTGTTTTGCCATCTAAACTTTTTACTTACCAACTTATAATTTCTCATCACTTATCACTTTCAACTCATCACTTCTTATTCTCTCACCCTATCATCCCCGTATTTAAACGCAGGATCCCCTATCAAAGATGTCGTGAGATCCTGTGTCTTTGTCACCAAATCTGTGCCAGTAAATGTATCACGCCCAGTAAATGACGCAATCTTTAAAAGAGTCGGGCTTGCCCCAATTTGACTAAGACTCGGAGTAATAGCGATTTTAAAAGAAACCTCTCTAAAAGACCCTCCTATCCCCCCTCCAGCAAGCACTTTCCCTATATCCCAAGTGATTTCTCGAGACACTTTGTTGAAAGAAATTTTTTCACTTGTTGGCAAGGTCACATCTCCCCACTCTACATAAGATGGCAAGACCGCAACAACTTTCGCTCCTTCGATATCGTTTAAAGAATTAGTTACGCCCCAAGTCACAGTGTATTCTGTTTTTTTATCTACTTGTGGAGGCAAGACACCTTGGTTTGCAATTGCGCCTCCGTAGTGAACAATTTTAGACGAAAGAGTTGCTTCAGTTTCTACTTTTAACTTCCGACTTATTGTTGAAATTATTTCCTCAGGCACATTATCTTCTGAAAGTCTTTTACCTTTGATCGTTACGTCTACTAAAACTTCTTCGTTTTTCTTTCCACTTGCTTCTTTAGCAAAGCTTCCAAAAAGTTTACCTGCAACACGAATATCCCCATCGTCATTTGGACCAATTACAGTAAGCCTCTCATCTTCGAGTTTTGTCCAAGTGATTGAGTCTGTTGAAGATCGGTAAAAACCTTTATCCGGTGAAATAGATTTTTTATCTAAGAAACTTCCTCGTAGTCTCATTTCAATCGACGCATCCAAAATCGGTACAGTAAGATTGTTTTCCCAAGAAACCGCGAGACGTAAATCTTTTCCGGGTTTTACAACATTTTGGTTTGTACTTCCTCCGTCGACTGTGAGAGTGGCACCAATGAAAGGTTGGCGCACCAACACTACATGGTTTGTCTTAGTAAAAGGAGCTTCGATAGAAAGTGGAACCAAACTACTTTCCCCACCAAGAGAGAATCTAAAAAACTTTTCTTCATTTTGATTTCCGTAAACACGTCCTTTTATTTTTACCACTTTTTCTCCCCCACTCTCTATGTCTCCAAGTCGCCAAACTGTTTTTCCTTCTATAGCTTTTGGTGTCACTTCTTTTACTTCAAAACCATTTGGAAATTCAGCCACCAAAAGCAAATTCTTTACCACATCTGTTGAGTTTGAATTTAACGTAACACTTAAAGTAATATCTTGACTGGCATTGATTTCTTTTAACCCTTCTACCTTTAAGCTTACTGGCGAAGTACCTACCGGAATGTCATAGGTCGCTTTTTTCTCAAAAACACTTTGAGAATTTGCGAGCCTGTACTCAAGTGTAAAACCTAAAGAAAGCATCGTCCCCTCCTCACCAAAAAGAATTGGCCGAATTGTTTTTCGCACCACTTCCCCTTTTGCAATAGTACCGATCACGATCTTTTCTCTTGGAAAATCAGTAGAACGATCGAGGGCTGAACGTGTGCCTCGTGGATAAGAAATCAAAAGATCTGCGAGTTCTACGGGTGCATCGTTTTCGTTTGTGATCACTACATCAAAAATTGTTTCCTCTCCTGAAGAAGCCTGAGTTGGTCCAATGATATCTATTTTTATATTTGAAGAAGAGATTGTATTTCCCCCTTTTACCTGAATAAAGAAAAACACTCCGAGTGCAATTACAAAAAACAAAAAAGAGCTCAGGAAAATCCAAAGCGATAAATTACTTTTATTGTTTTTAAAATCAGGGGGTGGAGTTTCTAGCTTAGGCTTTTCTTCTGCATCTTCCGCAAAATCAGTATCTGGTGCCCCACCGTGCTCTTTTAAATCCAAAGGAAAAGTCTCTTGAAACTCTACATTTTTTGAATATAGAGCTTTCTTTAACCTTTCTAATTTTCCGTCGTTTTCTTCTGTAACCATTGGCTAAATTATATCAGAAAATTCTTTTTGTTTACTACCAAATGCGTTGCTTGTAGAGACTCATTGATTAAAGGTATGAGTTTTTTTATATTCGTCTTCGTATTTAACACGTCACTGTCTGTAATTTCTCCTTCCATAGAAACCGCGAATGATTCTAATGGCTTTCCATATCCAAGCGCATCAAGAAGCCGAAGGACTGTGACAACCTCTAAGGCTTCGAGATTTTCATTTTCCTCTTTTTCAATTTTCTTTACAAAAAAATCCAAAGTTTCAAAAACTCTATAATTTTTTTCTTCTTCTCCAGACAAAGACAAAGCAAGTCCGAAAACTTTCTCTTTTACTCTTCTCTTTGGAAAAGAAAGGTGCGAAAATTCTTCACACTCCCCTTCTATGAATCTCCAAATCTCACGACCCTTTATAACGGTAGCATTTAAAAAAATTCCGTTCTGACAATACGGCTTCAGTTTTGCTCCATCTTTTCGCACACTTTTTGCAAAAGCTCGGAGCAATCCAAAATCCTCACTAAAAAGAAAGGCTGTTTTGTCAGCTTCTCCAGAATTTTTTGTCTTTAGAACAAAAGCGCGAGTTGTGTATTTGGTGTGAGACATTTTTTAGAAGGTGGTAGGTTTTAGGTGATAGGTGATAGGTGATAGAAAAAACCACAGAGAAAAGATTCTTATATTTTCTCAATTAAAATCCGGATCGCTTCCCCATCGAGAGTGATTTCTTTTCCAGAAACTTCACCAAAACTTAATTCACTAAGCCCTGTAACTTTTTTAATTTCTTTTGAGAATTCTTCTTCGCTAAAAATTTCTTTTAGTTTTTCTCCGCAAGAAACAGTAAGCTTTGCTTTATCTTTTTGACTAAAGCCTTCTTCTTTCCGGAGTTCTTGAATTGCGCGCATAAACTCTCGTACCACTCCTTCTTTTCTAAGTTCTTCAGTTATTTCTGTATCTAATTCCACATTATCCACTTCACTGAAAACAATCTCTTTTACATTTACTTCTTCTTTTACAATTTCAACTAACCCTGCTTTTGAAAACTGAAACTTAGAACTTGAGGCTTTGAGTGTGGCGAGCGGTTGTCTTACTTTTATATTTGCACGATTTCTTGCCTCAAGCCCAAGAGAGGCTAAGGCTCGCACGTTTTCCATTTCTTTTATTAAATCTTCATCAAAAAATTTAATTTCAGGAAAATCTTCAAGATGCACACTTTCATTTTCATCTTTATTTCGCAAAGTTAGGAAAAGGTGTTCAGCGTAGAAAGGCGCAAAAGGAGCTAAAATCTTTGCAAAATTTTTCAAAACAAAATACAAAGTCGACAAAGCCTCTTGGTCTCCTTCTCTAATACGCTCTCTAGAGCGTCTAACATACCAAGTAGAAAGATCGTCGATAAAATCTTTCATCGCGCGTACCGGCTCTAAGAGTTTGTAGTTTTCCAAATCCTCTACTACTTCCTTGTTTAACTGTGAAAGTCTTGCGAGAATCCAACTGTCTAAAATATTTTGTGATTTTTCTAGAGGTTTACTTTCCAAAGACTCATCTCTTCCAAGAAGATAAAAAGACAAAACATTGTCGAGTAAATTAAAGAATTTTTTTCGAAGCTCATCTACAGTTTTTTCATCAAAGTTTTTACTCTCCCCTGGTTGGTTTACTGAGTACATCCAGAGACGAATTGTGTCGACTCCGTATTTGTCTGCCATGTCCCACGGATCAACCACGTTTCCAAGAGACTTAGACATCTTCTTTCCATCTTTGTCCAAAAGATGCCCTAAACAAATTACATTTTTGAAAGCCACACCTTTTTGCAAAAGATTTGAAATTGCGTGAAGTGTGTAAAACCAACCGCGAGTTTGATCGATCGCTTCAGAAATAAAATCCGCAGGAAATTGCTTTCCTTCTTCAATTAAATTTTTATTTTCAAAAGGAAAATGATGTTGAGCAAAAGGCATCGCACCACTGTCAAACCAAACATCTAAAATCTCTTTGACTCTCTTTAGTTTTTTTCCATTTGAAACCAAAGTCACAAAATCTATATAAGGTTTGTGTAGATCAAGTCTGTATTCTTCGTCGTGTGGAAGTGGTGTAAAATCAAACTCTACAAATTCCCCTACTTTTATAAAATCATTTCCTGGATCATAAGCTTTTTCGAATTCTTCATCAGTAGAAGCACCTGTCGCAACCACGTTGAAAAGTGCTGCTGGACCATCATGAGTAATAATCAAGATATTTTTATCCTTGTATTTTTCTTCTATTTCATAAAGAAATTGCCCAATTCTTTTTTTAGTTTCTGTTAAAGTTTCGGCACCTTCTACTGGAACATGAAGCCTGGTTTTAAAATCTGGAAAAAATTCTTGAAATCTTCCAACATCCATACCAGAAAGATCACCGAAATCTTCTTCACGAATTCTATTTTCCTCAAAACTTTCTACATCTCCCAAAACTTTTTTTACCTCTTCAAATGTTTCTTTAGTTCGTCGAAGTGGAGAATAAAAAATCAAATCTATATTTTTATCTTGAAGTTTCAAAGCTGTCTCATGGGCACATTTTTTTCCTTTTTCAGTTAGATGATGTACCTCCTCCGTATCAGAAGTCAAAACTCCTTTTACATTGTGCTCACTTTGTCCGTGACGCATCAGAAAATATTTGTTTCCTGATTTCTTTGTGTGTTTTTTTAGAGTATCGATTGAATCTACGACAAGTTTTTCTGAGCCGTCTTCTGAGACCCAAACAGGAAGTGGTGTCCCCCAATAGCGCTCTCTTGAAACTGCCCAATCTTTTACCTCTCGCAACCATTCACCAAAACGTCCTTCCCGGATGTGCGCAGGCTCCCAATTTATTTTTTTGTTTTCAGCTACCAAAGTTTCTCGGAGGCTCGACATCTTTATATACCAAGAGTCTCGAGCAAAATAGATAAGTGGAGTTTTACATCGCCAACAATGCGGATATGTGTGTTTATAATTTTCTTGGGAGAAAAACAAATTTCGCTTTTTTAGATCATCAATTATATCTACTGCCAAAGTAGGCTTCCCTACTTCATTTACCTCTTTTACAAAACGTCCAGAAAAAGCACCGCAAAAATCTTTAAAAGTTCCATCTTCTTTTACTAAGTGAAATTTAGGAAGATTCACTTTTGTGCCCAAAGCAAAGTCGTCTTGTCCGTACATAACAGCTGTGTGTACTACCCCCGTTCCATCGGTCGTTGTTACAAAATCAGCATCGTAAACTTTAAATGCATTTGGCAATTTCTCTTTTTCCTCTTCCGGTAAATTTTCTCCAAGAAACGGGTAAAGTGGTTCGTATTCTAATCCAACCAAATCTGACCCTTTCATAGTCTTAATTTGACTAAAAAAATCTTCTTGTTTAATTTTTCCACTGCAATAATCACTGTATGCATTATTATGTACAGAGGAAATTAATAAGGGGATAAATTTTTTCCACAACTCCTTAGCAAAAATATAATTACCCGGATTTATCACCATTGATTTAATTATTCCCTCAGAATCTTTGTCAGAAATAACACTCGTTGATCCCATTAAATCTACTTTTACGGACAGATACTCAATATCTGGATTTACTGCCAAAGCAACATTCCCAGGTAATGTCCACGGAGTCGTAGTCCAAGCCAACACGTAGCAATCTTCTGTGTCACTTCCGCATATTTTCCGTGTCGATTCTACATCTAGTTTAAATTTTACATATACCGATAGGTCTTTGACTTCCTCGTACCCTTGAGCAAGCTCGTGCGAAGAAAGCGCAGTTCCACACCTTGGACACCAAGGTAAAACTTTGTAGTCTTTGTAGAGAAGTTTTTGGTCTTCAACTTTTTTTATAATATTCCAAACTGATTCAATGTAATTGTTTTGAAAAGTAAAATAAGCATTTTCATAATCAACCCAGTACCCAATCCTCTTTGAGAAATTTTCCCAAAGACCTACATACTTTAAAACACTTTCTTTACACTTTTTATTGAACTCTGCGATTCCAAAAGTTTCAATTTCTTTTTTTGATTTGAGCCCCAGTTCTTTTTCAACCTGAATCTCAACAGGTAGACCGTGAGTGTCCCACCCACCTTTTCGACTTACATGAAAACCTCGCATTGTTTTAAAGCGTGGAATTACATCTTTAAAACTTCGTGTTTCAACATGGTGAATTCCAGGCTTTCCATTTGCCGTAGGAGGACCTTCGAAAAAGACAAACTCACCACGGGGTGCGCCCTTGCTTTGAGACTTAGCAAAAATCTCTTCTTTTTCCCAGAACGCCAAAATCGCTTCTTCCCTAAGTGCAATTTCTGACTTTTTTTGATTTTCCTTTTCTTCCATATTGTAAAACTATCCTATTTTACGGGATTTGCCAACGAGTTTTTGATTTGTGCTTCGATTTGTTTTTCTATTTGCATTCGATTAAATTCACTTTCAATTCGAGGCTTCAAAATAACACTAAGGAGAATCACGCCTACAATCACCACAACTCCAAAAATCGCAAAGCCATAAATCAGCTTTGTAACTTTTTTTACATAATCTCCTGTCACGTGGTGCACTGTGTGAGAGAGATTTTTATAAAGCTTATAAAAGAAAACCATAGCAAACGAAATCAGACCCGCGCTGACCGCTTGGTGAAAGACTGTAGACACAAACAAATACACTGGCTTAATTATTTCAACAGAAAGCAATGGTCTAAAGATCGCAAACAAAATTACTGAGACCAAAAGAGCGACAAGAGAAACTAAAGCTACAACCACAGCAAGTCCCAAAGATTGAACAAACAAATAAAGCTTTTTATTTCGCGTAAGTGTGAAACTGCGAACAAGCGCATCTTTAGTTTTTTTGTTTTCAAGTACGACTGCGTTTAGTGCAAAGAAAGACGCAAGCATTAGGATAATTCCAGGAATAATAAACAGTACCCCTCCTCCAATAAGCATGAGAACAGTAACGATTGATGTCAAAACAATAGGAAGACCAAAACCCAAAACATCTCTATAGTGATTTTTTAATGAGTGTTTTTTACCATCTTCTAAACTTTTGATAAACAAAGATGAACCATAAGTAACAATGGCATTGAAAACTCCCACAGCAAGAGAGATAGCCAAAACCAAAAGAGCTGTAACCGCAATCGCAACAACTGAACCTGATTTAAAAGCGATACTAAAAAATAGGTTCCCAAAAATATGCACAAAAGCACTTACCAAAAGCGGAATAAAAAAGTACAAAAACAAAAGCTTTTTATGTTCAAGACAAAAATTGTAAGCAGATTTTAAAACATCAAAAAAAGAAGGTAGGTTGTCTGGAGTGACCTTCTCAAAGACCTTTTCCTCCACATTCTCTATCGCTTTTTCTACTTTTTCTATAGGATTTTCCATTTTTTTAAATACGTTTAGATTTTAAAGGTAAATTTATTAACGCCTATAATTGTACCGTAAAAGCAAGTTATCCACAAAAAGGCTTGTCGAAACATCAGTTGCGTTGTATATTGTTCTCTGGCACACAGTACACCCTGCCAAATAAACCATACGACCATGAGCAAACGCAAAGCTCGGCAACAGTTACGTAACAACCAACCCAAGCCCGTTCAATGGAAACCCCGCCCCAAACCTAAGTCCTAAACAACCTCCCACCATGTCTCGAGGACACCATAGAACGGCCTACTTTCACTGTCGCAAATTGCGGACTACCGCTAAACACGTTTTAGCGAAACTCCGCATCAAAGCAACAAAAAGTTCGTCGCGGAAACGCAGGTGAAATTATAAAAACTCCCCACACTCGGGGAGTAATTTTTTTTACTTAGACTGTGACCTTTTGCGATTCTTTACAAGGTTCGGAGCAAAAAACTGTCCCATCGGCTTCACTACAATTTTCACATACAACCAAGTGCTTGTGGCAAAAATCATTAGCGCAATTTACATATCGCTCTGACTTTTCTTTACATTTTTCACATTCCGAAATCACTTCTCTTTTTCCTCCGAAATCCATCACAACCCTGTTGTCGAAAGTATAAAGCGTTCCAAGAAAATCTTCTCCTGGAAATTTCTCCATATATGAGTGCATTCCTCCATCGAGTTGGTAAACTTCTTTAAAACCTTTTTTAAGTAGGTATCCACTCATCTTTTCACACCTCACTCCCCCAGTGCACACTGTCAAAACTTTTTTGTCCTTTAAATTTTCAAGCTCAGGTAAAATTTTTGGTAGATCTCTTGAATTTTCAAGTTTGGGATTTACAGAATTTTTAAAATGCCCCACTTTAAACTCATAATCATTTCGCATATCTACAACTACAAAATCTTCATTTTTTTCATACCATTTTTTCAACTCTTTCGGTGGAAGATGCTTTCCAGTTAGCTCGTTTGGATTTACATCATCTTCTCCAAATTTCAAAGACACTAGCTCATCTTTTACTTTTACTTTTAGTTTTGGAAAAGACTCTCCAGTACCAACACTTGTTTTAAATTGAATGTCTCGAAAATTGCCCATAGGTTTTGTTTCTACAGAAACTCCAATCTTTTGGAACTCTTCCATATACTTTTCAGTGTCTTTTTTCAAACCTTCCAAAGTTCCATTGATTCCCTCTTTTGCGACGATAATCCGCCCCTTCAGGTTTAAAGCACTACAAATTCCCTTCTGCCACGCCCAAAGCTCCTCGGGTTTTAAGACCGGGGTGTATTTATAGAAAAGCAGTACTTGGTAATCTTCTTTCATATTCCTTCTATTATTGCCAAAATTTCAATTTAGTCAAAAGAAAAAGCCCCGTCGGCGTGCCGACGGGGCTTTTAAAAACTAACTATTTATCTTGTCCTTCATTCGCACCTTCACATCCACCTATCTTACAAATTCCACATTCTCCTCCATCTGTTCCATGGCATTTACAATATTTCATAACTGAGTATTTTCCTGGGCCTGTGAAAATGATTGCAACCGCAGAAGCCAAAAGAGAAAGGTCGATTTCTGAGAGAAGATACTTTTGCATGAAAGGCACATTTGGAATTCCCCACTTTAGTTTGAAAGCTGCAACGGCCATAATAATCGCAAGCAATGCTCCAGCATAAAGAGTAAAGACTCCGAAAATCATCGCGAGTCCGGCAACAACTTCAATTACCGCTACCAACGGAGCGAGAGCACTACTAAATCCGATTTGAGTAAAGAATTCTTTTGTACCAGCCATATCCTTAAACTTCAAAATTCCATGGAAGACAAAAGTTCCTCCAAGAAAAACTCGAAGAATTAGAAGACCGATACTTTTATTTTGAAAAAATTTCATATTTTCTTTTTGATAAAACTTATAATAGTTACCTTCAATTATACTTCCACCACATCGGCAATACAAGCTTCTTGGCTTTCTTACACCTTAACCCTTTCTTTCGTAAGGCGAAAATAGCAGAAAATTTTAAACAGCTTCGCTATTAAAAATATTTCCGCATGATTTTCGTAGGGCGAAAATCACATTCTCTCTACTTCTTTTATACCTAAGAGAAATAGCCCTGTTTTAAGCACTTCCCGAAAAGCGCGAGTCAAAGCTACTTTACTTTGAGAATTCTTCAAATCGTCTGTGTCTACAATTTTCTCATTTGCATAAAATGCACTAAATTCATGAGCAACTTCTTGTAAAAAGTCAGCTACTAGCTGAGGAGATTTTTCAAGCCACGCTCTTTCCACAATTTCAGGAAACCTATAAAGCATTTTTTGCAATTTGTAATTTCCTTCTTCAAACTTTTCTCCGGTAAGCCCCGCTTCTTTTGCTTTTCTTAAAATCGAATTTGTCCGCACAAGAGCGTAAAGAAGGTACGGGCCAGAATCCCCTTCAAAAGAAAGGGATTTTTCTGGATCAAAGACTATATCTTTTCCAGGTGATTGTTTTAGGATTGAATACTTAATCGCAGAAACTGCGACAATTTCAGAGACCTCTCTTTTCAAGCTCTCATCCATTTCCCTTTCCCCCATTTTATCCATGGCTTTAACTTCCATGTCTTTAATCAAATCTTCTCCAGAAATTATGTTTCCTTTTCTTGAAGACATCTTTCCGTCAGAAAATCGTAGCAACCCGTGTGGTACATGAACCGCTTTCTCTTTAAAAGATTTATCGATCATTCCAATCGCGGAAAACAAAACCTTAAAATAGTCACTTTGCTCGCTTGCTGTAGTGTAGACAGACAGATCGTATTCGTAGCGATTGGATTTAGCAAAAAAGAGTCCCAAATCTTTTGCTTCATAAGTAGGAAGACCTTCGGAGTTTATAAAAACTCTTGTGTGAAGTCCGTGCTCTTCCCCTGGAAAAATTATTGCCCCGTCGCTTTCTTTAAAAATTCCTTTTTTCAAAAATTCGAGCACGAGCTCTTTTCCAGGACCTGCCATTTCGCTTTCAAAAAAGTATTCATCGAACTTTGTTCCGAGTTTTTTATATATCTCTTCAAAATGTTCCAAGCTCCATTTCTTTCCTTTGTCATAGTAAATATTTATTTCCGGATCACTTCTTTCATAAACTTTTTTGTTTATTTCTTTAATCTCTTCTTTAGCTTTTGGATCATCAGTGTAAGCAAGGTTCCCTACAACGTACGCATTTCCCATGAATTTAATCTTGTCAGTCAAAGAGTCTCCATCTTGTGGAAAAGCAACTCTCGCTTGAATCATGCCCCAAATTGTTTTTGCCACATGAAGACCCACGTCTCCTTGGTAACAAAGTCTCTTTACGTCGGCTCCTGCAAACTCAGCAAGCCTAGTCAAAGACTCACCAATAGCGTTTTGCATGAGGTGTCCTATGTGAAAAACCTTAAAAGGATTTGGGTCAGTGTATTCAACTAAAACTTTTTTACCTTGGAAACTTTCACCTTTTCCAAAATCTTTTCCTTCTTTTAAAATTGTGTTTATTGAATGATTTAAAAAATCTTTCGATAGAAAAAAGTTTAAAAACCCAGCACCAGCTACTTCTACACGCTCGATTTCTTTTGGAAGATCCTTTTCAATTTCTTGCTTTAAATTTTCTGCAATTTCTCTAGGTGACACTCCGGCACTTTTTGAAAGCACCAAAGCGATATTGGTCGAATAGTCTCCATGAGTCATATCTGACGGGTGCTCTAGATGCACATGGGTTACTCCAGAATTGACAACAATCGAAGTTTTACTTAAAAGATTTACTATTATATTCTTAATCATTATAGCTAAACAATATAATAAAATTATGGAAACTCCAACAAAAATCAGTGCCGAAGAATTAGAACTACTAGAACGGCTATTTAGGGACAATTTGAGAGAATCTCCAATAAATTTAGAAGAATATAGCCATCTCGCAGAGCAAGATGAAGACATAAAACTAGCTTTTGAAGAAATGCTTCGGTATTGCCTTGAGTACACAGAAGACGTTGCGGAAATGGAAAAATACACACGAGAACACGCGGGATCTTTTGATGAGGAGCGAGATGAGTTAGATCAAAAAAGAAGTCGAAAACATGATGCAACCATTGTAGCAATCAACGCATTTGCTCGAACCCTTACCAAAAAGCAAATTGAAGTAAATTGGCTAAAATGGAGAGGCCAAGATCGTGGTTCTTATGGAAACTTTGCAATACTCACAACCCTCAATAGATTTAAAACTGAAATCATACTAAAGAAAGTTATAGAGCGACACGACGTAAGTATAGATTTTGAAAAACTACGACAAAATGCCGAGGGTGCGGAATTGTTAGTTATCAAGTACGTAGAAACACTAACAGAAATACTAAGAGAAGACACTCTGAGCGAAGATGAGCTAGACGAACAAAAACCTGATCGGCGTCTCTCAGAATTAGAAAGTATTAGAGAAGACTTAGGAGCACCTGAAGAAAAAATCTTAGGGGCATTCCATCAAATGTATTTAAGAAGATACTAAGCCTCCCCTAAACTCTTCCAAATTCTCTCTGCGATTGCCTCTGGAGACAAAAGTTTACCTTCTTCCATGCAATCAATAGTCTTCCAAAAAGATTCTGTCTTTACCATGTAAAGACCTGCTTCTTTTGAATTTTTCAAATACTCAAAATCAGAGTCAGCACTGTCTTTCACCCCTTCCCTTTTTGAAATTAAATCTACAGAAATTTCCATAGGAACATTTAAATAAAAAACCGAGTCTGGTTTTTTTATTTTTAAAATATCGTATTCCATTTTTGAAAGCCAAGTCAAAAATTCCGCTCTTTTGTTTTCATCTTTTATTTTCCCTCCTTGGTGAATTTGATTTGAAGTAATATAGCGATCGAGCACAATCACCTTCCCCTCTTCCTGCCAGTCTTCAATTTTTTTCATCGTCTCAAATCTGTCACACGCGTAAAGAACAGAAGCGATTTTTGGATCCATGTTTATAAAATCCCCATGCTTACCGTCTAGACATTCTCGGATCAGTGCTCCGAAAAGATTTTCCGTGTATTGAGGAAACCTCAACGTTTCTACAGAAACCCCCTCTTTTCTAAATCGTTCAATAAGCAAGTTTGTCTGCGTCGTCTTCCCCGACCCATCACTACCTTCGATTACGATAATGCGCCCATAATTATTCATGAGCAAATATTAGCACAAAACTTTCTTTACTCATCCTATGAATTTTCAAGAATTTAAAAACTCAATTGGAAAGGG
>JAUPVJ010000020.1 GCA_030917145.1 Patescibacteria group bacterium | reverse complement strand
TCTCCTCTTAGTTGTTGAAAGAAATTCGCTCGACACCTGACAGAAGCTCTCAAACCAAAAGTACGAGAGCTTCTTTTTTTGTTCTTTCAATTCCAACCCAACCAGACCAGGCTTATGTTAATTCTTCCTCCACCGCTAAATAGTTGCCAGCTTACTCACTTGAGTGACATCGCAACAGAAAACAGGGGTTTATATCTTCATGTCACCGAAGGCAATATAGGTTTTTATTCCCCGACCGAATTTGGTCATGGATTCGAGCTTAACCCTAGGGTGCTCTTTGATCCAATACCTGAAGACCCACAAAGATTCTCTGTTCGACTTGTCGGCCGTGTTTCTGTGGATCATTTCTGTCGCGAAGTGCAAGAGCGAAAACCAGATCATTGGATTGATCTTATTCAGATTGATTGTCTCGGAGGTTATATTTTTGTCTCGTACACTCAAATGAACATCCTCGTAGATGCATCTGAGGTCTGGGAGCAAAACTAGTCTCATGAATGATGACCCATTAAAAGATCATCCTCTGTATTTTTGCGAGGGGCCATGGTCTCTCGAAAGGGTACTAGGGGTTGCTCGGGAAAAATTTCCAGGACTTACGGACGCAGAATTGTTAAAGCGAGTATTGCTTGTGCCTTCGCCGGTTGTCTGGATTAAACTAAAACCCTCGTAAAACACGAGGGTAATTTTTATGCTAAGATGTTAAAAAATGGAAAATCAAGAGTTTAAAATCATAAGTGATTTTGTACCTGCTGGAGATCAGCCAAAAGCGATCGAAAGTTTGGTCAAAAATATTAAAAAAGGTTCAAAATACCAGACTCTTTTGGGTGTGACTGGATCAGGGAAAACTTTTACGGTTGCAAACGTCATAAAAGAGATTAAAAAACCAACTCTTGTGATCGCTCACAACAAAACCCTGGCAGCTCAGCTTGCTTCAGAGTTTAGAGATTTTTTTCCAGAAAATGCAGTGCATTATTTTGTTTCTTACTACGATTACTACCAGCCAGAAGCTTACATGTCGGCGAGTGACACATATATTGAAAAAGAAGCACAGATCAACGAAGAGATCGACCGCCTTCGCCACGCTTCGACTCAAGCTCTTCTTACTCGTAAAGATGTGGTGATTGTCGCGTCTGTTTCTTGTATTTACGGTTTGGGCTCGCCTGCAGAGTATGAAAAAGTAAATTTAAAAATTTCTGTAGGAGAAAAAATTGAAAGAAATGAACTTGGCAGAAAGCTTATCGCGATTCACTACGATCGTACAAACGCAGACCTAGCTCCCGGCCTTTGGCGGGCGCTTGGAAACTCTCTTGAGATCATGCCTGTAAGTGAGAGGGTTTTATATAAAATTGATTTTAAAGCAGGTGTTGTTTCTTCGATTTTAGTACTCGACGCAGTGACTCGAGAAATAATCAAAGAAGAGAAAGTTTTCTTTCTTTTTCCAGCAAAGCACTTTATCACCGGTGAAGAAGAGCAAAAGAAAGCTGTGCAAAGTATCAAACTCGAGCTTGAAGACAGGCTTAAAGTTTTAAACAAAGAAGGTAAAATTTTAGAAGCGGAAAGACTAAAGAGGCGCACAAACTACGACTTGGCTTTGATCAAAGAAGTTGGCTACTGCAACGGAATCGAAAACTACTCTAGACATTTTTCTGGTAAATCCGAAGGGGAACCGCCAGACAGTTTGCTTTCTTACTTTCCACGAAAAAAAGACGGATCCCCAGACTTTTTGACTGTGATCGACGAGTCTCACGTGACTGTGCCTCAAATCGGAGGTATGTACGCCGGAGATCAGTCTCGAAAAAACAACCTTATCGAGTATGGCTTTCGACTTCCTTCAGCTCGAGACAATCGTCCACTTAAGTTTGATGAATTCGAAGAACGAATTGGACAAACTATTTTTGTGTCGGCTACTCCTGGAAAATACGAAGAAGAAAAAAGTGTAGAGGTGATTGAGCAAGTGATCCGACCTACAGGGCTTATCGACCCAGTGATTGAAGTACGAGGGGTTGTAGAAGACAAAACTAAAAACTACGGTGGGCAGACCCGCCTGCCAGCGCCTGAAGCCGGCTTAGGCTATGGCGGGCAGGTAAAGGATTTCATAGAAGAAGCAGAAAAAACAATCAAAAAAGGATTTAGAGTGATTGGAACTACTCTTACAAAAAAGATGGCGGAAGATCTGTCAGAATTTTTAAAAGAAAAGAAAATCAAAGCAGAGTATTTGCACAGCGACATCGACACGATTGATCGAATCAGAATCCTTACAGATTTTCGAAAAGGAAATTTCGATGTGTTGATCGGAGTAAACTTACTTCGAGAAGGGATCGATATTCCAGAGCTTGCGTTTATTGGTATTTTTGACGCTGACAAAGAGGGGTTTTTGCGTTCTGAGACATCTTTGATCCAAATTATCGGGCGCGCAGCGAGAAATACAGAAGGAAGGGTGGTTTTGTACGCCGACCATATCACAAATTCTCTTGAAAAAGCGATTGGGGAAACGGAAAGAAGACGTACAATCCAAGAAGCTCACAATAAAAAGCACGGCATCACTCCTGTAACAATCAAGAAAAACATAAAAGACATCACAGACATGATGCAAACTGAACACAACGCAACCGTCGGTAAACTTGCAATGATTGATGGCAGTTTGTTTAAAGAAAATCCAGAAAAGTTTTTGAAAATAAAAACAGACGAGATGGATGAAGCTGTGAAAAATCTTGATTTTGAAACTGCTGCGATTTTACGCGACGAAATCATGTTTTTGCTTCAAGAAAACAAGATGGAATTAAAAGGTTTTGAAAAGAAAAAGCGAGGAGTGAAGAAGAGATAGAAAGAGTTCATAGTTTATGCAGGGTTTTTTTGTAAAAATTTGGATTATATAACAGTATACTAGTACGCTGTTATTTTTTTAAAAAAATCTTTTAATAAAGTAAAAAAAATAGTGAAGTTTCCTTCACTTTGTTTTATTCCTCAACCCTTGTTGAGATCAAAAATTGAATATACTTGGCAACAATCTGGGCATTTTCAGGAGAAGCCACAATTTTCTTCCGCTTGCGTTTCTCTGCAACGTCGATGACGATTGCGATCCACAGCAGAGCTTCCCCGTCAAGGTTTTGGATTTCCTTAACGTGGCGCTCTCTGGCGGGAGGGGCTTCTTTTTCAATCGATGCCCAGATTTCTTCAGCGAGGTGCTGGAGGAAATCTCGTTTCCAGTTAGATCGTTTTTTACTCATACCGCGAGAGATATTGTCATCTTTTTTAAAATTTGTCAAATTTTGGCATAAAAAATAGGCTAATTTCTCAGCCTTCGTTTTTGACGATAACGTAGAGTTTCTCAATAATTTTGGGACCCACTTTTAGTCCAAACATTGACAGAAGGTTCTCAAAAGCTCCAACATCGTCTGAAATTATGATTGCCACGCCAATTATTTTGGCTTCTTTTTTGGTGTTGGCTGGAGTGAGAAATGTCACTTTTATTTTTTGACCCACGTCTTTGATTAGGACCCAATCACCCTCGGTCGGCTTGGTTTGCATAATTGTGTTTACTAAGCGGAAAATTACCACTTTTAAAAAGGTTTGTCAAAGTCGGTAAAACGAGCTATAATTAGCTGTTTTTCTTCTTTG
>JAUPVJ010000019.1 GCA_030917145.1 Patescibacteria group bacterium | reverse complement strand
TAGGCGCGACACGCTTCATTACGAACCTCGTCATAATACCAGACATTTTCGGGAAAGGCAAATGAAAAAAGATATGATAAAATGAGTTCATGATCGCCCATATAACAGGAAAAATTTTAGACAAAACTACAAAATTTTTAGTCGTAGAGTCAGGAGGTTTGGGATACCAAATTTTCGCATCGACAAGCACCCTTTCAAACTTGGGAGCTGTAGGAAGTGAAATTTCGTTGTGGACCTTTTTAGCTGTTCGAGAAAATGCACTCGACCTTTACGGATTTGAAACACGAGACGAAAAAGCTTTCTTTGAACTTCTCATCGGAGTGTCGGGTATCGGACCAAAAAATGCTCTCTCTATTTTAAGTCTCGCACCAATCGAAATTTTGAAAAAAGCCATCGGCTCTGGAGACATTTCTTACCTCACAAAAGTTTCTGGAATTGGTAAAAAGACTTCTGAAAAAATTGTTGTGGAACTGAGGGACAAGTTGGCGTCACTCGGTCACAATGACGACGAAGGTTCTCTTCGAGGTGACGCAGACGTGTTGGAAGCTCTCCAATCTTTGGGTTACTCTCAATATGAAATCCGAAACGCGCTCAAAGAAGTGAATCCTGAAACAACCGGAACAAATGAAAAAATCAAAGAAGCGTTGAAAGTGCTCGGAAAATAGTTTGACAAAAACTTTCTGAAGGATAATATTGCATCGAACGCACAAACAGAGCACACATGAAGGCTACTATCATCCTCGACCTCGGGTCTCACAAGGTGTACGTGAATGAAACACTCAAGGAGTCAGATGATGGTCAGACCATCATCTGTGAATTCTACATTGAAGACGAGAATCTTCGTGAGGTGTGGAGATCAGACCTTTCTCCAGAAGAGAACACCCATCTCGAGGGTAAGATCAGAGAGCATATCGAAAGAGTTGCTAAAAAGGACTTACCCAAGATAAAGCTCGGAGAAAAGTTCACGATCTGGGGCGTGGGAATTCAAGGCGCCATGTGGATGACAGTCGACATCCAGAAAGAAGAAGTAATAGAGGAGCTCACGTGAGCTCCTTTTTCTTTTATAAAAAATCAGTATACTTTTTGCATGCCAGAACTACCCGAAGTACAAACAACTGTAAATGGTTTAAACAAGACTGTTACCGGCTTTACTATTGGTGATGCGTGGAGTGATCTACCAAAGAAAAATCACGCACGAAAAGATGAGATAAAAAATCTAGTTTTTTGGAATTCTTTTAAAGAAAAAATCGTGGGTGCAAAAATTGTAAAAGCAGAGCGACGAGGAAAAAATATTCTCATACATTTAAATAATGAACTTACGATTTTGATTCACATGAAGATGACTGGTCACTTACTTTTTGGGAAATACAGAGTCGGCAAAAAAGAAGATGGCGAAGAAAATCACAACTGGATGTGGTGGCCAGAAAAACAAAAATCTCTCCAAGATCCGTACAACAGATTTATCCATTTTTTGATAACTTTTACAAACGGAAAGAATTTGGCTTTCTGTGACTCAAGAAAATTTGGAAAGGTGACTTTGATAAAAACAAAAGACTTGGAAGATAAACATGTAAAAAGTTTAGGTCCGGATGCGATGGATGAAAAGATGGATTTCAAACTTTTCAAAGAAAGAATTTTAACAAAACCTCGTGGAAGAATTAAAAATGTTTTAATGGATCAAACTGTGATCACAGGAATCGGAAATATTTATTCTGATGAAATGTTGTGGGAGTCATCGGTGCATCCAGAGGAGTTGATAAAAAATATTCCTGAAGAAAAACTAAAAAAGATGTTCGCGTCCATGAAGCCACTTTTAAAAAGAGGAATTGATTTTGGTGGAGATTCGATGTCAGACTACAGAAATATTTTTGGTGAACGTGGAGAGTTTCAAAATAAACATAACGTCTACAGAAAAACAAAAATGCCATGCGCGAGAAAAAATTGTCCGGGTGTTATAATTAGAAAAGTAGTCGGAGGAAGATCAGCTCACTTCTGCCCTACTCATCAAATTAAATTAGAAAAATAAATTACTTGTCCCGTTAGAGACTTATTAACATGTTTTACGTATACATTTTAAAAAGTGAACGAAATAAGAACTTCTATACGGGATGTACAAAAGATTTGCGGAAACGTTTTGAGCTTCATAAAAATGGTAAGGTGGAGTATACGAAAAAGAATGGTCCATGGGAGTTAGTTTATTACGAGGCGTGTGTAAACTCTGTCGATGCTTATGCACGAGAAAAATATTTAAAATCGGGACCAGGAAAAAGATATGTCAAAAATAGACTTAAAATTTTCCTGTCTCTAACGGGATGATAGATATATTAAAATGGTTTTTAGGAATTTTCTTTGCGATGTTTTTACTTTGGGTTTTAACAGGAGGTCCTGAGAGAGGAACAGGAGACACACCTTTTGTAAACGCTCCAACGAACGTTCGCTAAATATTTAAAATTCGAAAAAGAGAAATCCCGGTTGCAACAGAAACATTTAACGATTCCTTCTCCCCTATCATGGGAATCTCAGCAACCACAGAAGAGAGCTCGATGAGCTCTTTTTCTATTCCAGAAACTTCGTTGCCGACAATGAAAACATTTTTCTCTTCCGCGATAACTTTTTTATAATCGATTGAATTTGGAGATTGCTCGACTGAAATGATTTGAAATTTTTCTTCTTTGAGTTTTTTAACAAGAGAAACAACATCTGAAGAAAATTCCCAGGCTACACTTTTTTCCGCACCTAGGGCTGACTTTGAAATATCGCTTCGGTCTCGTCCAAAACGATCCACAGGAGATGGGGTGTACCCAGAAATATAAATCTTGGAAATACCACATGCGTCGGCTGTACGGAAAATAGCACCCACGTTTTGAGCACTCCGTATGTCATGCAATATTAATATGTTTTTCATATCCATGAAAAAGATACTACACTAATTGACCGGAACGTGGAAGTTGTGTATATTCATATGGTATTTTATATACACCCTCTCGTAGCTCAGTTGGTAGAGCAGCTCCCTTTTAAGGAGACGGTCGTAGGTTCGATTCCTACCGAGGGGACAAATAATAAAACACCTGGCTTGGCTAGGTGTTTTATTATTTGTCCCCGAGAGGAAATAAATTTATTTATTTCCGTGTAGGAATCG
>JAUPVJ010000018.1 GCA_030917145.1 Patescibacteria group bacterium | reverse complement strand
TTTATCTCATTTTTAATAACTACCCCTTTAAAACCTTCATCGGAAAAAAGGACGTTAGACCCACCTCCAAGCACAAAGACCGGTAAACCCTCTTTTAAAGCGAAGTTAAAGGCATTTTGGACCTCTTCTTCTGATTGCACTGTAACAAAAAACTTGGCAGCACCTCCTACTTTTAGGGTAGAAAAAAAAGACAGATTTTGGTCTGTTTTAAAAAGCTCCAAAGGCTTATTTTCATCTTTTTGAGTATCCATTCTTTCACGGCCGACGGGTGCGAGCTCCAACAAATACCATTTTGTGAGTGCAGCCGTCAGCCGTGAAAAAAGAGATTAACCCTATAATACACCGCTACTTATAGAAACACAAAACCCAGCCGAAGCTGGGTTTTGTGAATGGTATTTGTTGATTCGAGTTCGCAAAGTTTAATTCTGCTACTCACAACCGAATAATAGCAAATTTAACCCAAAAAGTCAACTATTACAGGTTTTGAAGAAGCTTTTGAGCCCTATCCTCCAGACCTGAAACTTGGCCCATCTCCTCGGCTACTTTACGAGCCTCCAGAGGCTGCTTTATTGCAACATAGACTCTAAACAACTCCTCTCTAGGCTCATAGTTTTTAGGATTTACACCTATCGCAGTACGAAGAAGTGAGATTGCAATGTTTTGATTATTAGATTCAACTAATTCTTTTACAACAAAACTCTCAGGCTTCTCACCTTTTTTTGCATAAGACAAAAGAAGCTCTTGCGCACTACCTATCTCTCCAAATTTAAGCATGGCAAAAGAATAAAGCATTCCAGATTGTGTGTACTCAGGGGCTAACTCATACGCCTTTTTAAAATACACCAAAGCCTCTTCCTTGTCTTTTGCGGTTACATACACAAGACCAATTTGAAACAAAATTGATTGTTTTTTAGGAGAAAGTTTTTCTGCTTCTAAAAGAAGTGGTAAAGCGCTGTCCACAAAACCAAATTCATTATAAAAACTACCTAAAGCAAGGAGAGCCCTGGCATCGTAAGGTTGTTTTTGAATCTGCTGTCGATATCTTGTATCTACATCAACAAGTAAATTTTGCTTAAAATCATCAGGAAGTTGTCCTGATCGTAAAGCATTGCTTGCAAAAGAAAGATACTGATCTAAGGCTTCTAATTGCCCTGAGGAAGAAATACTTGTAACTTCTTTAAAGGATTCTAGCGCAGCTGGGGCATTTCCGGTCCCTACTACCTGCATAGCTTTGATCAGCCCAGTATTTTGACTATATGGTTTTAAAACAGAATAGTAAAAAACAAACAAAACCAAAATTAAGCCCACAAAAAATAGAGCGTGTGGATCCTCTTCTTTCTTTTTTTCTTTTTTAGGAGTTTCGAGATTTTCTTTTTTAGAAAAAGAAACCACAGGAGAAAGATATGCGAGTAAAGCAAAAAACACTATATAACTCGCAAGATTGTCGAAAATAAAGATATTTTGAAAACCATATGCAAGAATAAGTGCAAAAATGATCGCTCCTTCTTCTGGATTTTCTTTTGAAATTTTAAACGAAGACAAAATCGAAAGAATGTAGAAAGAAAGATAGAAAACAAAAGTTACCAACCCTCCAGCAATGAGCCAATCAAGGTAAACGTTGTGTGTCCGATCAAACCAAGCTTCATGCCTCCACATCTCAGGACGATATTGTTTTGCAAACACGTACATAAAACCTTCTTGTCCCCAACCAAAAATTGGGCGTTCTTTTACTCCCTCTAGGGCCATTGGCCAAATTATGGATCGAGCCTGAGTACTTCTTTCTTTCCAAGAGATCTCAGAAAGTCTTTTTAAAGTAGGGCTTTGTTGAACAAATTGCGAATCCTTAAAAGCGAAAAAAGAACCTATCGAAATAGCCAAAAGTGCAATAATTGCAATCGCTATTTTCTTATGCGATTTCAAAGCGTTCTTGCAGAACAAAAGGAAAATCGAGCCGGACAAAATCCCTCCAAAAATTCCAAGTATCGCCCCTCTAGTTTGTGTCTTGTAGACAAGAAAAACACAAAGGAAGCAAAAAGCCACCAGAGAAAAAGATCTCAAAATCTTTTTAAGATTTTCATTTCTCGAGTCTTTGATGAAAAACAAAAATAAAGAGTAAGAAAACGCGATCAAAAAGATTAGCCACCCGAAACCTGTTTTTTGCATTTCTTTTGGGATTGGAGAAAGATATTTTAAAAAGACCAGAAGGTAAAGAAAAGATCCCGTAAAGAAGATTGTAGCTTCGTGTTTTAAGCTAAAATTCTTTTTAGACCAAAGCAAAAGAGCGACAAAAAAAGACAATAGGAGAAATCCTGCAAAATAAGCAGAGTTACCAAAAACTGAGTCGGTTCTTGTCCCTCCTTGATTAATCACTGCTCCACCACCAAGCTGAACTAGAGAAAACAAAATTGAAGCGAAAGATGTAGTAATAAGGGCACTAAAAAACCCAATCCATTTCTTTTCTTCTTGTTTGAAAAAGGTAGTTAAAATAAAAAAGTAAGCTGAGAGGTGAAAAATCGAGACAAAACCTTCAGAACGTTCGAAATTACTAAAAAATGCCTTGAAAGGATTTAGGGCAAAGGTATCGGCAATAAGCACGGAAATCAAAAATCCTAAAACTGCAAAATTAAGCCATGTTTTCTTAAATTGCAACCTCCCTTCATAGAGAAAAACAGCAATAAAAAGTACCAAACTCAAATCAACTAAAGCCCGAAAAAGAAAGTTTTTCCCAGAAATAAATGGGAAGAAAAGACCGTCTCCATTAAAAAGTAAAACAACCGGCTTTAAATATAAAGTCCAAGTGAGCATTTTTTTTAAAATTTCCATGAAAAAACTATAACATGAAAATATCTCGACATACCACTGCCCTAAACTGTATAAAAATGATATGTTTTTGGAAGAATTATGCCCGAGGAACCAGATTTATCTTTTTATGTGTGGTTACGTTGCAAACTCAATTGGGCAAACGCTGATTATCTCAACCACGTTCCAGAGGAAGAAAAAGCAAGACTGAGAGCAGAGTTTGAAAAAACCACCAAAAGTCCAGAAGACAGCTCCGAAAAAATAAAATCAATCCTCCATTGGGGAGCTCCGTAGTCCTTTTTTTTCAAAAGACATGAGAAAATCATGTCTATTTTTATTTTATATATACTTACTTAAACAAAGATAGTTTTCGACATAATCCTTTACACCCTCCTCAAGTGAGTAAAATTCTTTTTTAAATTCAGCACGACGCAGTTTTTCCATACGAGCCTCTGTAAAATACTGATATTTTTCTCGAATATCCTCTGGAATATCTATAAATTCTATTTCTATTTTTTTATTTAAAGCCTCAAAAACACTTTTTGAAAGATCAAAAAAACTTCGCGCCTTTCCAGTACCCACATTGTAAAGTCCAGAAGGTGCTTTTTCTTTCATGAAAAACAAACACACCTCAACAACATCTTTCACATAAACAAAGTCTCGCAATTGTTCACCATCTTTGTACTTTGGATTATGTGATCGAAACAGTTTCATCTTTCCGCAACGCTCTATTTGATTGCGTGTGTGGAGCACTACAGAGGCCATACGACCCTTGTGATATTCATTTGGGCCATAGACATTAAAAAACTTTAGACCTGCCCAGAATGGCGGTTTTACGGCTTCACCGAGCGCCCACTTATCAAAATTATTTTTTGATTCTCCATAAAGATTTAATGGTTTTAATTTTGAAGGTAAAGTCTCGTCGTCAAAACCTTCTTTTCCATCACCGTAAGTTGCCGCAGAAGACGCGTAAACTAAAGGAATTTGATTTTGCGCGCAAATTTCCCAAACTTTTTTTGAATAATTTAAATTATAAAAATCAAAAATCTCTTTTCGAGACTCTGTGGTGTCAGAATTCGCACCTATGTGAAATATAAAACTTATCTTTTCTGCGTTTTTTTCAAACCAATCTAAAAAATCTTTTATTTCGAGTTTCCTTGAAAACTTTTTTCCTTCCAAGTTTTTTTGTTTTTCTCCATCAGAAAAATCATCTACAAGCAAAAGATCATCAAAACCTTCTTGGTTTAGTTTTGAAACTAGACAACTTCCTATAAACCCACTTGCTCCTGTAACTACGATCATTTTTAAACTTTAACATAAAATTTTGGCAAAAAAATAGAGCCGTTCGACGTAGTCGAACGGCTTCGTAAATAACTCACTTCACCAAATCCATTATGGCCTCAAGAGCCACATTCGGATCAAAAGAGATCGGAAGA
>JAUPVJ010000017.1 GCA_030917145.1 Patescibacteria group bacterium | reverse complement strand
GAACACATCTTCTGGTTCATTGCGAACCAAGAGCTGCTGGCTCAACTGGAGACTTTCCATGAGACACACCCGCAGCGACAACAGATCGAGGCGAATTACGGACTTCGCATCGTCCAGACTCAAGATCGGGTACTCGTGGTCCCCCACGACGGAGCCTCCGAACTGGCAACTTTTGTCAGGCAAGTAGCCGGTAAAAACCGGGTCGCCGCCTAACGGCACATTTCATACAACCGAGCACACTTCACAGTGTGACTCGGTAATTTTTTTACCCTTTTTTATGAAATTTTTTGTGAATCTCTTTTAAGTGCTCGTCTGTAACGTGTGTATAAATCTGAGTAGTAGTGATATTTGCGTGCCCAAGGAGAATTTGTACAGAGCGCAAATCTGCACCGTTTCGAAGGAGATCAGTCGCAAAACAGTGCCGTACGACGTGTGGGGTAACCTTTTTTGAGATACCGGCTTTGATAGCGTACTGTTTCACAATCCGTTCTATGGACCTGCGAGTAAGTCCTTCACCCTCACCTTTTGATTTTTCTTTAGATTTTTTTACAAAAAGGGCGTCATCCATGTCTTTTCGCAAAGCGTCGTAGTCTTTGATAGCTTTTTTAGCGTCTGGAGAGAGGAAAACAAGGCGTACCTTTCCTCCTTTCCCACGGATCGTGATTTCATCGAGCGAAAGGTCAATGTCGCGTTTTAGAGCACAAAGCTCAGAAACACGAAGTCCTGTAGAAAAAAGGAGCTCTAAAATAGCCTTGCCACGAGCCTTAAGCTCCGGATCTTTCTCAGAATCTGGAGCTTTTAAGAGGCGAGTTAGTTCATCTGGGGTAATCAGGTCCAAAGATCGTTCAGGAACCTTAGCAAGCTCGATTTGGTCTGCAGAAAGGGAAGAAACCCCTCTTTTTGCCAAAAACTTCAAAAAAGCTCGGAGCGCTATAAGATAGTAGTTTTGAGTACGCCGTTTCAAAGTCTCGCCAGTAGCACGGTTATTTCCTGTTGATCTACGGTTTAACCAGAGGCGATACTCTCGAAGCGTCTCAAAAGTAAGGTCTTTTGGGTCTTTTACCTTTGCAAAATCAAAGAAAACAGAGAGGTAATGGTCGTAATTTTCAACAGTTTTGACACTTCTACCTTTTTCAATCTCTATATGTTCTAAGAATTCTCTTTTTAAAGCCCAAAGATCTTTCATGGATAAAGTATAGCATGTCGCACAACATGAAAAAGCTTCCGGCTTTCAGCTTAGAGCGTTTAGCTTTAGAAGAATTAAAAACAAGGTATAGGATAGGGCCTATTCTTGCATTTTTAGCCCTTTTATGATAATCTGGTAAAACAATGCTTACAAAGACAAAAAAGGCAAAAATCATGAAATCTGTGCAAGTGCACGACAAAGACACTGGTTCTCCAGAGGTTCAGATTGGAATTATCTCTAAAAGAATAGAGGAGCTTTCAAGTCACTTAAAAAAACACAAAAAAGACAACCACTCACGAAGAGGTTTGTTACAACTTGTAGCTTCTAGACAAAGTCACATGAAATATCTTCAAAAGACAGACGCTAAAAGATACACTAGTGTTTTGAAAAAACTAGAACTCAAGAAGAAATAAAAGAAGCTTAGAGCTTTTAAGCTTTTAGTTTTAAAGATACGGGAGGATTTTTTTTAAAGTATAGATCGATTTTTTTATAAATTAGGCACATGCCTAAACCTAACAATAGAATAATTTTATGAGTGTAATTAAACACAAAGGACAACGAGTAGGTGTATTTATTGATACACAAAATCTTTATCACAGCGCAAAACATCTTTACAATGCAAGAGTAAATTTTGCTAATGTACTAAAAGACGCAGTGGCAGACAGACATCTAATAAGAGCGATCGCTTACGTAATCACTACAGAAAGTGGGGAAGAGCGAGGTTTTTTTGATGCTCTTAAAAACATGGGGATTGAAACAAAAACAAAAAACCTGCAGATTTTTGCTGGGGGTTCTAAAAAAGCTGACTGGGACGTAGGGCTTGCGGTAGATGCAATCAAGATCGCACCAAAACTAGATGCTGTAATTATCGCATCTGGGGACGGGGACTTTATCCCGCTTGTGGAATACTTGAAACTAAACCAAGGTTGCCAAGTAGAAGCAATTTGTTTTGGAAAATCTTCATCTTTAAAACTTAAGGAATCTGTCGACGAATTCATAGACATGGACAATGAACCAGAAAAATATCTGATGGGGCACACGAGTACAAGAGAAGAAAGAGGACCTAGAACAGAAAATACTAACAAAAAAAGACCTCCTTCAAAATCAAGTCGCCCAATAAACAACAGAATAAAAAAACAAGCTCCTGGAGCACTTTCTCCAGACTTGGAAGCAATGCTTGAAGAATAAAGAAGTGATAAGTGGAAAGTAATGAGTTATAAGAAGAAAAAAAATTCGCCAGAGGCGGATTTTTGTTTTTATACTGAATACTATATACAAAATACTTTATACCTTTTCAATTCATTGAAAATGGTGTATGATTTTCAATATTAAAAGCGTGGTCTTTGCCAATAGGTTTGAAGATAAAATCTTCAAATTTAGAATGCGAAGACCACTAATTAAGCCTCTCAAGGCTTTAAAAAAATGAATACAAAAGAATACTCAATGGAAGTTGCGGGGAAAACCCTAAAAGCAATATTCTCTGACCTTGCGGATCAAGCAAATGGTTCAGTTCTTATTAGTTATGGAAACACAACTCTTCTTGTTGCTGTATGTATGGGAAAAAAAGAAAAGGATGGAGATTTTTTTCCTCTAACAGTTGATTTCGAGGAGAGGTTTTACGCTGCGGGAAAAATTCTAGGAAGTAGATTTATTCGACGAGAAGGGCGACCTTCAGACGAATCAATTCTTGCGGGGCGCGTTGTAGACAGAACAATCCGACCTCTTTTTGACCAACACATTCGATTTGATATACAAGTTGTAATCACAGCGATTTCACTTGGTGAAGATGATCCAGATGTTTTAGCAGTGATTGGAGCATCTCTCGCTTTAGCTACATCAAACGTTCCTTGGAACGGTCCTGTGTCAGCTGTACGAATTGGAAAAATTGGTGAAGAATACAAAATCAATCCAACATACGTGGAAAGAGAATTAGAAGAAATGACTCTTGAACTTACTGCATGCGGAAAAGACGGAAACATAAACATGATCGAAGTTTCTTCAAAAGAAATTTCAAACAAAACAGCAGACGAAGGACTTACTCTTGCATCAAAAGAAATTGAAAAAATTCAAGAGTGGCAAAAGAAGATCATAAGTGAAATTGGAAAACCAAAAAGAGAGTTCGTAGCGCCACAAATTCCTGCAGAAGTAATTTCACTTTTTGAGGAAACAATCCGACCAAAATTTAAAGAAACTGTTTTTTCAGGTCCAGGAAAAGACGCGATCAACGGACTAAAAGAGGAGTGGGCAAAAATCTCTAGGGAAAAACTTCCAGAGGTAAAGAGCGCTTTCTTCGATGAACATTTTGAAATTGAAATCGACAAACTGATCCACACAGAAGCAATCGAAAATCAAAAAAGACCAGACGCTCGTGGACTAGACGAGGTACGCCCTCTTTTTGCAAAAGCTGGAGGTGTTTCTAGCGTCCTTCACGGAAGTGGAATTTTCTACAGAGGAGGAACACACGTTTTTTCAGCTCTTACTCTTGGAGGTCCAGGAGACAGCCAGGTGATCGAAAACATGGAAATGTCTTCTAAAAAAAGATTTATGCACCACTACAACTTTCCATCTTTTTCAACCGGAGAAACAGGAAGAAGTGGGGGATTAAGTCGCCGAGCGGTGGGACACGGATACTTAGCTGAAAAAGCATTGGTTCCAGTTTTACCTTCAAAAGAAACTTTCCCTTACACAATTCGAGTAGTATCTGAGTCTTTTGCTTCTAACGGTTCTACTTCTATGGGTTCTGTTTGCGCAGCATCTCTTG
>JAUPVJ010000016.1 GCA_030917145.1 Patescibacteria group bacterium | reverse complement strand
GTAAACTCAAGGTTTGCAACAAATGGCACAAAATCTTCTGTCATCCATTCACCCTGGGCTTGTGCTATTCCTTCTGCAATTATAAGACCATCCCAATTAGTCAAAACCACAGGAAAACTTGCTTCAAAAAAATAAGTACCTCGAGCTTCACCTTTAATCACAAGAGGGTTTGCAATTTTGTCATCTGGTTTTGGAAAAGAAACTTTGATTAGATTATCCGCTTTTGAAGTCTCTGATACCTCGGGCGTATTTACAGGCTCCGTAACGTCTTTTTTCTTGAAACTCAAATAAAGACCAGCACACAGAAACACCAAAACTATCGAAGAAAGAATTAAACTTGTTTTATGTTTTGCATCCATTACCTTTATATTTTACCACAATAATTTTCTATTTATCACCTATCGCGATAAAATAGAAACATGCCTCCGCTTACAAAAAAAGAACTCTCGATACTCAAAAAACTAAACGCACCGATAAAAATTCAAAACTTTTTAGACAAGATGCCTATAAATTTTGAAAAAGACGGAGAAACATACATGTCTCCAAGACGGGCTTTGAGGGAAAACAAAGCCCATTGTTTTGAAGGTGCTTTAATCGCAGCCTTGGCTCTTTGGGTAAATGGTGAAGAGCCCCTCTTGCTTGATTTAAAAGCGGTTACAAGTGATGTAGATCATGTAGTTGCTCTCTATAAAAAAAATGGATACTGGGGTGCAATCAGTAAAACAAATCACGCAACACTTAGATTTCGTGATCCCGTGTACAAAAGTGTTCGAGAATTAGCAATGTCTTATTTTCATGAATATTTTGTAAACGAAACTGGTAAAAAAACTTTAAGAAGTTTTGCAGGCCCTATCAACTTAAAAAAATACGCTATAGATTGGGCAACGTCTGAAGAAAACCTAGACACCTTGGTAGAGAAAATTGATTTTCAAAAACACACACCCCTCTTCCCAAAAGAAAACCTCAAATACATAAGAAAAGCTGACCAAATGGAGATAAAAGCAGGAAAATTAATAGAGTGGCACAAATCTTAACCTCCCTACCCTAAAAAGCGCCTCAGTGGTAGAATTGGGCAACTATGACAAACAAACACAATACTACTACGGTTTTATACATCATAATCGGCTTATGTGTAGCAGGCCTTCTGTATACTGGATTTTCGTGGTCAAAGACCTCTAAAATACTTAGCGAAACCCTTTCGGAGCTTCAGGCAAAGACAACTGAGTTTGAAGCAAAAATTTTTGCACTCGAAGAAAATTTAAATCTTGAAAAAAGTGAAAAAGAAAGACTTCAAAGCGAACTCATAAAAGAGCAACAAAAAAATGAAGACTTTGAAAATCAAATAGATGATGCGATAGACGAAGTAAAAGACTTAAAAAAATTAAGTGAGACAGATGAAGAGCTTTTACAAAAATACTCTAAGGTTTATTTTCTAAACGAACATTACATACCAAAATCTTTGACTGATATTGATAAAAAATATTTAAGCCAACCGACTGTAAAAAAACAAATCCACAAAGAAGTTTACCCTTTTCTAAAAGAACTCATGGAAGAGGCTTTGGACGATAAAATGACTCTAAAGATCAATTCAGCATTTCGATCTTTTAGCGAGCAAACAGACTTAAAAGCAACTTACAAAGTTACCTACGGCACAACCGGAGCAAATACTTTTTCAGCAGACCAAGGTTTTAGTGAACACCAACTTGGAACAACTCTAGATTTTAGTAGTCAAAGCACAAACTATGCTTTAGAAGGCTTTGATACGACAAAAGAGTTTGAATGGCTTCAAGAAAACGCTCACCGATATGGATTTGTACTCTCCTACCCGAAAGGAAATAAATACTACGTTTATGAACCATGGCACTGGAGATTTGTAGGAACAGACTTGGCAAAGAAACTTCACAAAGAAAATAAAAATTTTTACGATCTTGAGCAAAGAGACATAGACAAATACCTCTTGGAAATTTTTGATTAAGAATTGTTAAAATTTGAAGTGAAAATACTTCCTAAGGTGATATACTTTAGGAAGTATTTTCTTTGACTTAACCCAAATTTTTTTCCTATGATTTATCTACTTGTTCTCCTCGGAGCCATCCTGTACACGTCTTATTTCGAATGGGTGCTACACAAACGTGTTATGCATAAACCATTATGGGGATTTCGATATCCATTTAAAGCCCACGCTCAGGTGCACCACAAGCTTTACAAGGCTGACGAAACCTATCACCTCGGTGACAGAGACTGGTCAATTGCAAAAACCATCACGATGGCTCGCTGGAACATTTTTGTCCTCCTGCCAATTGCTGGTTTACCTTGGTACATCCTCGCTTGGATACTGAGAGATCCTTGGCTCGCAGCCATACCCACCATTGTCATCGCTCTTTACTACGTAACGTACGAGTACCTTCATTGGTGCATGCATCTACCGAAAAAGAGACGCCTTGAGAAATCATGGGCATTCAAAGCGCTTGATAAACATCACAGACTTCACCATCTGTGTATGAACAAGAATTTCAACGTGGTATTGCCTTTAGCCGACTTGATGTTGGGCACATTGATACTCCATCCACCTGAGAGACTCTCTCGGTCATGAGATCTTGGATTAATTTAGGTGAGGTAATCAATTAATAAAGACTAGGAAACTAGTCTTTTATTTTTGTAAAAATCACAACCGGCTTGCCGTCCGCAAGAGATGTTTCAAAATTGTAGTCGTGTAAAGAATTCATAAAAATATCGTAATCGTATTCGTAACCTTTTCCATCTATTTCATCCCCCGGATCATTTGTAATAAAATGTTTCTTTTCATCATCAAAACCAATCACAATTGTAGTGTGATAAGAAGAACCTGTCGCAAGAAAAGGGATATTTTTGTTGTGAAGATCAAAACCTCGATGCATTCCAAGGACCGGGCGCCCTGCTAAAATTTCATTTTTAATATCTTCGATTGTGGGATTTACTTTTAAAACTCCTTCAAAATTTGTGTTAGCATGGATAATTTCTAAATTTCTCTCAGAGTCTGAGTTCGCATTTGATCCATATTTTTTATCTTGAAATTCAAAAAGTTTACTTAAAAAGATCTTATCCTCAGCAATACTTACTTCTTTTTGTCCTTCGTAAAAATATTCTGCCATAGCAATCACAGCCTCTTCACAAGCATTTTTCCACGGCCCAGACCAAATGCCGTCTGGAGCTTCACTAACATACGGAACCGGGAGCACCACCTTGCTCGAAGTTTTAATTTCTTCTTTTTCTTTTATTTTTACCTCCTCTTTTACAGGTGAAGCCCCTGGTGCTGTTTGTAAAACCTGTTCACCAAATTCAAAATTATTAAAAAAATATACAAAAAATACAAACACGGGAACTGAAACAATAAACAATACTTTTAAAATTGATTGAAACATTTATAGAGTTATCTTTAGAAGATGAGCTTCACCCAATTTTTGGTATGAATTTAGATCAAACATTGATTCCCTGATCACATTACCTGCATGCTCTGCTCCCAAGTGATGAGGAGTGATTACGTAGGTAGCTTTTACATCATAAAGAGCTCGGGCTGTGCCAAGATCATTTGCCACTACCACAACAATTATTTCAGGATTTTCTGCTTTAGCGTGCCCAAGGATTAAAGCGTTTGTCTCAAAATCAGGGATGGTCGAGACAATAAGTTTTGTCTTCTTTAAATTCAAAGTATCTAAAAATTCTACATCTTCAGCATCACCAAATCGATGTGGAATTTTTTCTTCTTCCAAAACAGACATTCTTTCAGGATTAAAATCTACTACCAAAAACTGTGACTTAAGATTTTTAAACAAATCAACAAAATCAAGACCAACTCTTCCAAAACCAAAAAGAACAATCTCAAAAGATTCTTCGTTGTCTTTTTCCCGAATTCCCCGACCTCTCCTTAATTCAATTTTTTTAAGCAAAGGAGCAAGAGACGAGAAAATACCATCAGAGTACATAATCAAATAAGTAGACCCTGCGATAGTAATGAGTCCCACAACAGTAACTAAAGACATCGCTTCTTTACTTACAAGACCTAAGGACAAAGCCATCGTCATAAGTATTAAAGAAAACTCACTAATTTGAGCCACAGTAAGACCCGCCTGAAAACTTGTTCTGGATTTAAAGCCTTCCGCACTCATCAAAAGGTAAACAATCAAAGGGTTGCCGATAAGGATAAAGAAGGACAAAACAATAGACGAAATTGCAAGCTGACTTACATCGGAAACAGTAAGACTTCCTCCAAGTAAAATGAAAAAAAGTAGAATGAAAAAATCACGAAGCGGCTTCATCTTTGAACTGATTTCGTAAGAAAATGGAGAAAGAGATAGTGCGATTCCAGCTATCAATGCCCCAATTTCTATTGAAAATCCTATGAGATAAAACAATGTAGACATACCGAAACCCCAAGCAAGCGCAAAGAGAAAAAGAAACTCTTGCGAACTAGCAAAGAAAGGAGAAAGTCTTGGTAGAATTCTTTTACCAACGTAAAACAATACAAGAGTCATAACTAACCCTTTCAAAAAAGTAAAAAGTAAAGTCATAATCACACTAGAGCCCACAGCGACTTCGCTCCCTAAAGTAGAGACAATCAAAAGAACGATAGTGGCCACAACATCTTGGACCAAAAGAAACCCGGTCGCTACCCTTCCGTAAAGTTTGTTTGAATCCCCTCTATCAGAAAGAAGTTTTAAAACAATAATAGTACTACTGAATGTGATAGCTATCGCAATCAAGAGAGATTCAACAACGCCAAAACCTAAATAAAGACAAATAAAAAAACCTATAATTGAAGTAAATACTACTTGACCAAGACCTGTAATAAGAGACACTTTTCCCACCTCACGAATGATCTTTGGCGACAACGCTAAACCAACAATAAAAAGAAGTATACTAATTCCTATTTTAGAAAAAATCTCAATCTGTTCTACCGACTGTAAGACACCGAGCACATAAGGACCTGCAATAATTCCAGAAAGAATGTAACCAACAACAAGGGGTTGCTTGAAAAGCTTCATCACAACAGATACAAGGGTTGCAATAATGATAACAATACTAAGCTCTATGAATATTTCCATATCTCAATTGTAACGAAAATTCTTCGAATCTCAAAAGAGAAATTTAGTTGTTTTCATGAGCGATTTAGCCTATTCTTACAAAAATGACTAAAACCGCCACAATAATAGACTTTAATACAGACGGCTCCGGAAAAGCCCTTTTTACTAATGAAAAAGGGAAAGAAAAAGTACTTCATATATGGAACTCTATCCCAGGTGAAAATGTCGAATACGAAATACTCAAAAAGAAAGGAGATAAAATTTTTGCAATTGCT
>JAUPVJ010000015.1 GCA_030917145.1 Patescibacteria group bacterium | reverse complement strand
TAAAATAGCTGTAATCGGTGATTCTTTTGGTTGCTCTTCTTTTCCTAAAAATTTTCCAATAAGTGACATTTTTTTGTAATAATTAGTTCTTTTAGTGTTTTTACTGTGCTAAATCGCTGATGTTTATTGGTTTTTCTGTGTCTCCAGGGTTAAATATTTTGTAGTAAAGTTCTACAAGTTCTTCTGTTCCAAGAGGGACAGAGCGTAATCCCATGCGTGTAAGTCCTTGGATCACCACCTCCATTCTCTGTATTAGTTGAGTTCTACTCTCTTCAAAGTTGTCGTTGTTTTTTTCAGTATCTGTTTTTTTCTCACTTTTTTTTCCTAAAAGTTGGTTTAAAATTCCTGTACTTTTGCTTTTAGAAATAAGCGCAGGTGTGTAAGAAACTACTACAAAGAAGGTCTTTGTCATGATACTTACACTTTCTGTAAAACTCTTTATAAATTCTATATATTCACGAGTCTGAATTTTTAAAAGATCGTTTGTTTGATCACGAAGGACAAGTTCTAGGCGAGCTAGGTAAGGTCTGATGTCTAGTCTGCGAGACTGTGTCGAAATTTGAATAGAAAAATTTAGAGAGTTTAAAAAATTTTGAAATTGGTAGATGATCGCATTTTGTTCGTCGGCACTTTTTAGAGCAAAGTTGATTGAAGAAGTCATCACTACTCCTCTTATCCCGCCGTTTTTTAAGATAACGACACCGTCTCTAATCTCTTTTATTGGAATAAAATCCTGTGAACTTTTTGTTGCTGGCATTGTTTCGATTTTTAATTTTCTTTAATTATATCAGAAGAAAGCCCTTTAAATGCATAAAGGTTGTTTTCTTTTTCAAGGACTTCTTTGTTTACTTCCCTACTTGTAAGCCCCGCTTCTTTTGAGTAAATAGTTTCATGAACATCTAGGCTCCATGTAAGGTCTCGAAGTTTTGATTCTGAAAGTTTTGGTACAAAAACTTTTGGCACCAACTCCCCTTCTTTTTTAACTGTGGGAGTTATTTTTCTGTTTTCTTTTTTCCAAATATATAGTTTTCCCTGGAGGAAAAATTTTACCGCAGATTCTACCACTTGAATAAAAGGCTTGTTGTTTATTTTGTAAAATGCGAGTGCGCAGGAAAATCCAGCAACTGGAATTACAAAAATCAAAGAAAACGGAAAAGGAATAAAACGAATCAATAAGTATGAAAATGATCCCCCACCAACAAGGTATACGAATTGTCGAAAGGTCAGTGGACCAAAGATTTTGTCTTCGACTTCTATAAATTGTGGAACTTGGTATTGCATTTGTAGTTGATGAGTTTAAAGTGATGAGTGATAAGGAATTACTTTATTATTTTAGACCACAATGATCTTAACATCTTCAAAATTTCTGTAATTTTTTCTACATTTAAATTATATAACGCATTATCAATATATCCGAGTTTTAATGAAATTATTAGTTGTGTCTCTAGTTCCGCACAGGATCCGATTGCTATTCTTAAAAAATTAGCAAAGTCTTTCCTTGTTGTTCTTTGTGCCCCTTCTGCTATGTTTGATGGTATTGAAATTGCAGATCTTCTTATTTGATTTGTTAAGCAAAAATTTTCAGAAGGAGGAAATTTTTTTGTGATCTCGTATATTTTTTCTACAAGTTCTATACTTTTTTGCCAGACGATCAGTTGTTTGTAGTCTTTTGTTGTATTTTTCTCATCACTCATCACTCTCAACTTATATCTTCTATAGTTCGCGGTACGGATCTACCACGTTAAAAACTGGTTTTGCTACAGGGGTTTGAGTTGCGGGGGAAACTACAGGTGGTGTGACTGGTGAAGTTGTGGGTTTTTGAGCCATAGGTACTGTGGTTGTTGGGAGAATTTCTGGTGCAATTTCAGGTAATGATTTTGAAGGTACTTCTAGTGCAACTTCTACTTTGGGAACAATAAATTCTGGTGTTGGTGGGGTTGGGATAGTGGGTGTCGCCACGTTTTCTACCTTAGGGGGCGTTACAATAAAAGGATTTTCTGGCATTTTTTTAACCTCAATTTGTTTCTCAATTTCTTGGATTATTGGCGCTTTTTCTTCCGATGCAAAAGTTGGCGGTACTGGTTTAGCGCTTTCTGTTTTTTCATGAGGAGTCATTGTAACCACAGAATCAAGTTTTTTTGAAGATATTAAGTTCAAAAGTCGTTCCCTACTCTCTTTTAGTGTCTGACTTAGATTTGTTGGTGTTTCTGGTTCTGTTTTTTTAAATACTTCCGGATCTGGAGTTTTTGAAAATTCTTTTGTGTCAGAAAAAGTCACAATTGATTCGATCGTGCCGTCAGAGCGCCACTTTTTTACTTGAGAGATTTCAGGCTCCTCAATTGATCGCAAAAGTTCGTCGCGTTCAATTCCTTCATGGTTTTCATCCTCATGAGTTACTTGGAGTGAGCTTTTCGGTCTAAATGGAGCCCCGTCAGCATATGTTTTTACCATAAGTTCTTTGATGGGTTTGAGGATCTCTTCATCTACATCGTGAGCGATTACGCTTGCTTGAAGTTTTGTAACATTGATCTCCTTTGCTAATTCTTCTATGAATTTTCCTGAAGGCACGATTCCCATCATTACGTCCAAAGCAAGATCATTTAAAATCCCCTGCTGATCGATTTGAAGATTGTGTTTCTTTCCTATTTCTATTATTTTTTTCACAGAGTCATACGAAGAAATCACATTCCTAATTTCTAGAGGAAGTGAGTCAAATATTTTATTGTATTCCTCATTAGAATATTTTTTCATGATTTTTTAAATATTTATATGACTCTATGTGATTAAGGGTTGGTAGAACTTGTTTTTTTGGTATTTTTTATTTTTTCAATTTCTTCTTTTCTTGCAACATAAGCAGGGTTTGACGGGAGAGTTCTAGAGAGGTTTTTGTCCGCATTGAAAAAAGTCTCATCATCTGTTGCTTGTTTGTTTTTGTACTGCGCTATTACCTCACTTATATCCATATCCTCGTATTTTTGACCTGGTTTTGGTGTAACAAATTCTTTAACATCCTCTTTAAATTTATCTTGAAGAGCTTTGTTTCCCTTATGGTCTTTATGTTCGACATCTTTTAAGAGCTCAAATCTACCTTTAGCAGTATAAGAAATATTAGAAGCCAATTTTTTCATCTCCGGATCTGTTGTCCCCCCCTTTGTCATTGCATCTATTTGGCTATAAGTGGTGATGTGTTTTTTTGCTAGTTGTTCGAAGTGAGGATTCCTTAAAAGCTCTTTTTGTTTTTCGGTTCCTTGTCCTGCGATTACTTCCGCTCTTTTTCTTTCTGTTAATCCCCCAAAGAATTTATCAGCCCTTTCTTTTACAATGTTTAAATTACTAAATGCTTTTTTTGTTTCTGGAGCCCCCTCTCCTTTACTTGCTTTTACTTGCTCGTAAGAAGAATTTGCTGTTTTTACTGAAGACATAATTTTATGTAATTGAGCTTTGTCTATGGTAGAAACACTTTCCATTTTTCTTTCTAACTGCTCTTGTTCTTTGGCGTCAGTCCTACTGTATCTCATGTGGTTTGCTACGGCTTCAATTGCGTCCGCTTTCTCTAAGTTTTCGGCTCCTCCTTCAGTGACCCACTTGTCTCTAAATTCGTCCGCTTTATATTTTGCAGCTTTTATGTACTCTGATTTGTCTTCAAGAGACATGCTTTCGTAGTCTTGTTCCATCGCTTTTACATCGTGAGAGTAGCCTGCGTTACTTTTTAATTTTGGTTTTCCATCAGCGTCACGATCTATAAATTTTTTGTCTATGATGAAATCATCTAACCATAAAGATGCATCATGTTTTTGTTGATCTCCACGAAATTCTTGTCTTTCCTTTACATCTTCTTTGAGTTTTTTTGCATAACCACCTTGAGCGTGACTATCTCCGTGACCGTGATCGCCGTGCCCTCCTCCGGTACCTGGAACTTTATCAAAATTTGCATTTGCTGCGTGATGTAAACCATGTTTACCCATTCGTGCGAAAGTATTTACTATGGGGTTTCTGCTCTTAGACCATTCATACAAAGCTCCTCCGATTGGGTGATTTTTTTCAAGCATATTGTAAGCAGCTCTTCCAAAGGAGTTTTTTCCTGCCCAACTTTGCATACCTGTATACCATTTCATTGCTGTGTGAGCCCCAGCAACATGAAGACTTTCTGCTGCGACAAGTGAAATCAAAAGAAAAGCAATCGCGACTATAAACCCTACAACAATTGGCACTATTGCATTTTCACTACCCTTAACTGTTCCAATAAAATCCTTAACGGTTAAAATCTTTAGACTAATCCAAATAAACACCATAAAAAGAGGTGCGTAAAAGGCATTTTTTATGAGGTTTCCCCACCAAATTTCTTCAGCCATGCCAGATGTTTTTGGAAAAATACTTGCCACAAATGCAAGAGGTGCTGTAACCATAAGGAGTATTAAGACAACAAGTCTTTTTATAAAAATTGCAATCACGGCTATAAAAACAAAGGTTGCAATTACAATCATTATTGATCCCATGATAAAGGTAGCCCAAGCGTTGCCTCCTTGTTGTTCGGCAAATGTCCTACCAGCTTGCCCTAAATCAATATTGCCTGTGTTATTAAACTTTTCCATTCCTTGTTGGCTGTAAAGTTTTTGAAATTGAAAAACTCCCATAAAAGCATCAGCTAATCCAAGGTTGCCGTCTGAGGGTTTTACTTTTTCATAGATTGAAATAGTTAAAATGTTTGAACTGTCGATAATTACTTTTGTAAAAAAGAGACTAAAGTTTAAAAGCAAAGCAACTATGATTAATTTGCTCAATGTATGCTTCACTTCCCCACCGTCCGTTTGGAGGATCGTTTGAATTGAAAGATAAAGAAGAAGGAAAATAAAAAGTATGTTTGCTAAATCTCTAAAAACTTCCCAAGCGGCGTTTATAACAGAAAGATTTT
>JAUPVJ010000003.1 GCA_030917145.1 Patescibacteria group bacterium | reverse complement strand
TAAGAGACAAGGAAACCGCTCGGGATGTTTTGGTTAGACAAGAAAAAGAGTGGCTAAGGCGCTAGGGATTCTACTACCCGTGGTGATGGTGGTGTGCGTGGCTACTTGCACCACCTTTGCTATTTTTCAGATAAAGAACTGCTAAAAGGGTAGTGACAGGAACTGTAAGCAAAAGTCCCAAGCTTCCGATCGCTGTTCTAATTATTTCACCAGCAAAAACTTCTCTACTTAAAGTCATTTCAATAGGTGCGCTACTTCCACTAAAAAGAAGTAAAAGGGGCAGAGACGCTCCTGTATAGGCTAAAGCTAAAGTGTTTACGAGAGCACTGCTGTGTTCCCGTCCTACTTTTAAAGCACTTTTCCAAACTTCAAGTTTAGAAAGATCTTTGTTTGCTCTCCAGAGTTCACTTACAACAGAAGCTTGGGTGATTGCGATGTCGTCTAAAATTCCAAGACTTCCGATGATGATCCCTGCTAGAAAAATTCCTTTTATATCTAAAACTGAATCATTTAAAAAATTTAAATAAACAGATTCGTGTGAAGAAAATCCAGAAAGTTCTGCGATCTCAATTGAAAAATTTGCTAGTATGCCGGTGATTAAGATTGCGATAAAAGTTCCCGAAAATGCCACAGCTGATTCTTTGTTAAATCCGTGTGTAAAAAATATCGCAAAAAACAAAATCAAAGAAGCAACAGCGATCGAAATACTCACAGGGGGCGCTCCCGCAAGGAGGTTTGGTAAAAGTATGTAGATGATGACAATAAAACTTCCTAAAAGACTAAGGAGCGACCGTACACCTTGTTTACCTGAAAGCGCGACTACTCCTGCGCAAAAAAGAAACACAAAGAAAATCAAAGCCTTTGTACGGTCTTTTTCTATAACCCCGTAGACTTCTTCTGTTTCGTTGTTGTAGGAAGCCACAAAGACTTTGTCTGTGGGTTTAAGTGGTGTAAAGTCGTTGATTAAAAATATGATTTTTCCTTTGTCTGTACCATCTAAAACTACAGCGTCGATTTCTTGGATTAGGTGCTCTGATTTTGTGCCAGGTAAAAAGTCTGTTTTTTCACTTCGAATTTTTAAGATCTCTACTTTTTTTATTTCGTTTTCGACTGGAGCTTTATTTGTAGAAGAAAGCAGAAAAAAAGAAAAAGCAGAAATTAGCGCTAGTGAGACTAATATTTTTTTAGAGTGTTTTTTTATCGTTTGCATTTTTTACATATTCCAAAAAACTCAAGAGAGTGATCAAGAATTTTTGAAAATTTTAGAGAGTTCTCTAAAGCTTTTGAGGAAAGTCCCTCGTCACAAAGCTCTATGTCTTCAAAAGTGCCACAAGTAGAGCAGGTGATATGGTGGTGGTGATGCAGTGTGTCTTTGAGTTCGTAGTAGTTCGAAGATTTTCTAAGGTCAATTCTCGTCAAAACCCCACCTTTTTCTAGTGAAAGGATGTTACGGTAAATTGTCGCTAGGTTTACTTTTTTGTTTTTTATTTTTTTCCAGATATCTTCTGCAGAAAGGGGAGAGTGGTTTGCTTCAAATATGGAAATTATAGCCAAGCGAGCAGGAGTCTCTTTTAGCCCAAGAGCTTTAAGTCGGCTATTTTTAACGATTGTTTCTTTTTTCATTTGACAAAAGTTTAGCATTTTTCTATACTAAATTCAAATGCAAATTATTCGCAATTAAATATATAAAAATGATTTCACTTCTTTTGGCAGGATTTTTGGTTATGTGTGCTTCGTTAGTTGGGGTTTTTTCTGTGTGGAAAAAGTTCGGTACTTTAGTTGAAAAAAACTTAGGATTTTTAGTAAGTTTCTCAGCAGGAGTATTTCTAATCATCGCAGGGGGGATCATGTCAGAAATTTTTGCTCACGCGAGTGTGCAAGACGGTGTGGGAGCGGTAGCTCTTGGTCTTGTTTTTATGTGGGTCATGTTTAAGGTGATTCCTTCTTTTCACCACCACCACAACGCTGAGGAGGAACATGGTGCTCACTCAAAAATCGATGCTAAAAGAATAATTTTTGGAGACGCGATTCACAACATCGGAGACGGAGTGCTTTTGGTCACAGCTTTTTCGATCGATTTCAATTTCGGAGTACTTACAACCTTGAGTATCTTTATTCACGAACTTGTCCAAGAAACTTCAGAATTTTTTGTGATGAAAGAAGCTGGATTTTCTACAAAAAAAGCGCTTTTTGTAAACTTTCTAGTTTCTGGCACGATAATCATTGGAATCCTTTTGGGATCTTTCCTTTTGGACAAATACGAGTCCATAGAACTCACTCTTTTTGGTCTTTCAGCAGGAGCTTTTCTTTTTGTTGTGTTTAAAGATCTTATCCCGCACTCATTTTCACATGGAAAATCAAACAATTGTCTAAAGAAACATCTTTTGTTTTTTATCTTAGGTGTTTTGATTATGTTTGGTGTTACAAAAGTTTTTAGTCATGGGCATGAGGAAGAACACGGAGAAGAGGAACATTTAACAAATGACAATTAACGATTAACCAAAAAAATAAGCGCAATTAAAAATTTAACTTTCTATATTCTTCCTACGACCTTCCAAGTATTAGAACCTTCTTGTTTTTCTATCACTCCTCGCTCCTCAAGCATATCTATAATCGCAACCGCTCGGACATATCCGAGTCTTTGACTTCGTTGAATATAGGATGTTGATACTTTACCTATTTCTATTATATCTTCCTTAACTTCTTCATAAATTTCCTCTTCGGAGCGATTATCTATCCCTTCCACATTCTCTTTTAGGAATAATATAGCATCAGTGCAATCTTTTAGAAGTAACATTATATCAGTATACTGAGAATTTTGACGCTCTAAAATTAACTTGGTTTTTTCAGACAGCTGGTCAATTTTTTGTTCTAATTTTTTTATCTCTTCTTTTCCAAACATATAAAGATTTTATTAAATATTAAAACTTTGAAATGAGGCTTGAGACAGTATTTACTACGTCTGTTGGTGTCGTGGTGGCTTTACATATAAAAGCGATTGTGCCAAGATCTCTTGCTTCTTTTAGTACTTCGGCAG
>JAUPVJ010000014.1 GCA_030917145.1 Patescibacteria group bacterium | reverse complement strand
TGAAAATTGCGAGTCCGACCGAACCTCTGTCACTTTGTCCATGCACTATGATGATGGAGAGGGATGGTGTAAGGGTTCAAATCCAAACACCATACATTACGGCTTGATCAATGTTAGCTCTTTACGACTCCAAAGGTTTCGACCTGTTGGAGTATTTTTTTTGTTTAAAAAATCAGGTCTTTAAAATGCTACAATTGAAAGATGATAAACAAAAAAACTATTTTCGGAATTGCTTTAGTTGTTGTGGTAGTTGTCTTAATTTTTCTTTTTAATTCTAAAAAAGATGTTGTTGTAATTGAAGAAGAAAAGTCTACAGAAATTTCAAGTGTCACAATTATGGTTCCAGAAAATCTGAGCACCTACGACACCGAGATGAATAAATTTATTTTCGATGGGGGATCAAACCCTCTAGAATCTTTGTCTTTTGTAAAAAAAGTTGTGTCTGTTGCTACAACGACTGATGTGATCAAAGCAAGTGCCGGTGCGTCTGCTTCATATATTAAAACCCAAGGAGGTGAGATGGCTTCAAAAATCGAATATTTTAAAATTGTCGACGGTACTGCCTATGTAGTACTCGGTATGCAACTCAATGGTTGGGCTGGGGTTTCTATCAGTTTTGAAAAAATTAAACCCTTGGTTGAAAAGACTTTACTTCAGTTTCCAGAAATTAAAAATGTGAAGTTTGAAACGGCACCTGGAGATTCAATAGAAGATTTGATAAACAATCTTTAAATCTCTGGTTGTTTTTTTAATATGTTATAATTTTTTCACAAATATGAATTGGATTACTTACGCTATTCTCTCAGCTTTCTTTGCTTCGCTTGTGGCAATTTTTGGAAAAATTGGTGTAAAAAATATAGACAGTAATTTAGCTGTGGCTATTCGAACTGTGATCATTGTATTTTTTGCGTGGGGAATTGTCCTTGTGCAAGGAAATGCTTCTGATCTTTTTAAAATTTCAAAACACACCTATCTGTTTATTGTGCTTTCTGCGATTGCGACAGGATTGTCTTGGTTGTTTTATTATAAAGCCCTTCAGCTTGGTGAGGTTTCTCGTGTGGCACCAATCGACAAGCTTAGTATAGTTTTGACAATTGTTTTAGCTTTTATTTTCTTGGGTGAAAAACCAAATGTGGGAAACGTGACAGGTGGAATATTGATCACTCTCGGGGTTTTGGCTACTATTTTTCTCAAGTAGTGGTTGTTTAACCACAAATCAGTTTTTGTTTGTAAAATGCTATAATCTTTTTTATGAAAAAAGGACAAGATTTTACAGGGGTTTCTGTTGTTTACTTTTGCCATGACGGCAAGGGAAATGTTCTGCTAAACAAAAGAGGAGAAAATTGTCGTGATGAAAAAGGTGTTTGGGATTGTGGTGGTGGAGGTTTAGAGTTTGGCGACAAGGTAGAGGAAACCTTGAAAAAGGAAATTGCCGAAGAGTACTGCACGGATGTTTTAGGTTTTGAATTTTTAGGCTACCGAGATGTGCACAGAGAGCACGGTAGTCAAAAGACTCACTGGATTGCTTTAGATTTTAAAGTTTTGGTAGATAGAGAAAAAGTGTCCAATGGTGAACCTCACAAATTTGACGAAGTTTGTTGGTTTCCGATTAGTGCTTTACCAACTCCTCTACATTCACAATTACCACATTTTTTAGAAAAATATAAAGGAAGATTGTAATTTAAATTTATGGCGATGGAAGAAAAAAAAGTTTATGTAAAAGACGCTCGCAACGGCAAAGGTGCGTTTGCTCGAAAAAAAATTTTGCCAGAGAAAATGATTCTTGAAATTAAAGGTGTATTTTTGACCTGCAACGAAGACGACGATATAGATGAAGAAACTAGAAACAACACTTTTAGATATGACGATGATTTATATATAAGTCCTGGAAAGGATATTGCAAATTTTATAAACCACAGTTGTGAGCCAAATGCTAAAGTCGTAAAAAAGAACAAAAAACTTTTTATATATTCCATTTTGCCGATTTTAAAAGATGAAGAAGTTTTGTTTGACTACTCTACGATTCTTGCTCGCGACGATGTGTGGGAGATGGAGTGTAATTGCGGTAGTCAAAAATGTCGAAAAGTAGTAAAACAATTTAAGAAGCTACCTTTGAAGCTTAAAGAAAAATATATAAAAGAGGAAATTGTGCCAGATTTTATTCTAAAAATTTAGCTTCCCGACATCTCAATATTTTAGTATAATTTAGGTATGAATAAGTCATTTTATGTAATTATTGTTTTGATTTTAATTGTAAGTGGTGTCTATTTTTGGCAAACTAAAAATACTTCCAAAACTCCAGATATTAAAAACGTAGAGTTGCTTTTAAGTGAAAAAGACACTCCAATCGAAGTTTTGTCTGATGTAAAATATTTTGAAGGGGCAAACGGTTATTTTGTGCGCCCTATTGCAGAGGGTTCTTACCCGGCAGTGCTCATGATCCATGAAAACCGAGGATTACGCCCAGAGACAAAGCTTATGGCAGAAGAATTGGCTAAGGAGGGGTACATGGTCCTCGCTGTAGATCTTTTTGGAAAAACTGTAGAGACCCAAGATGAAGCTCGAGAACTGACAAAAGCTTTTGATCAGACTAAAGGTGTAGAAAACATGAAAGCAGGAATTGAGTTTTTGAGAAGCAAAGGGGCTCAAAAGATTGCTTCTTTGGGATGGTGTTTTGGTGGCAAGCAATCGGTTAATTTGTCTATTTCAGGTGAAAAACTAGACGCAACCGTGGTTTACTACGGAGGAGGTATGGCTACAACTACAGATGCTTTAAAGCCTATCGCCTGGCCTGTTCTTGGGATTTTTGGTGACAAAGATCAAGTGATTCCAGTTGAAAATGTAAAAACTTTTGAAAGTTCCTTAAACACTTTAGGGATTTCAAATGAAATTTATATTTATGAAGGTGTCGGACATGCTTTTGCAAATCCATCTGGAATGAATTATGCACCTGAAGAAACAAAAGATGCTTGGGCAAAAACAGTAACTTTCTTAGAAAAGAATTTAAAATAAGATTAAATGAAAAAAACAACAAAATACATTTTTATAGCGGTTGTTCTTGTTGTTTTGCTCGCTTTGTTTTCTCCGGATTCTTGGAAACTAAGACTACTTCGAGAAACTAAATACATTCGATTTGTAATGGAAAGAATGGGACAAAGTTCTCTGGGTCTTCTTCATTCTGTAGTAAATCCAGACGGGACTTTTGATAGTGAGTCTGTTCTTACTGTGCCTTTTTACAAACAAAAATATTCTCTCTCTTGTGAAATCGCCTCTCTGAGAATGGCTCTAGCTTACAAGTGGGTTTATGTTGAAGAGGATGAGCTCATAGAAGATTTGATTTTTGTTACAAAAGCTCCCCCGACAACAAACGCTCAAACCGGAGAAGTAGTCTGGGGTGATCCAAATCTTGGGTTTGTAGGGCTTATAAATGGTAAAATGCCTGTTACAGGCTATGGTGTCTACGAAAAGCCTATTTTGGATTTAGCATTAAAACACCGCGAAGCTTCTGTTTTGTCTCCAGCAACTTTAGAAAATTTAATTTATGAAATAGGGCGTTCGAACCCAGTTGTAGTTTGGGGTTCGCTTACAGACGGAAAAGATATTTCTTGGACTGATTACAATGGAAATAAAATCAAAGCTGTTGCAGGAGAGCATGCGAGAGTTGCGATTGGGTTTCGAGGTGAAGCAGACAATCCGACGCATATAATTGTGCTCGATCCAGTTTATGGAAAGATTGTCATGACAAAAGAAAAATTTGTAAAAGATTGGGGTTTACTTGAAAATAAAGGAGTCGTTGTGTATTAATTTATGAAAAAACATTTATTTTATTTCGTTCGTCACGGACAAAGCATTCTAAACAAAAAGGGGATCAGACAAGATTCTCATGGTCAGCTTAGTGACAAAGGCGTAGAGCAAGCCCATGTAAGCGGAGAGCGTTTGGAAAATGAAATAAAACTTTTTGGTAAGATGGATGTGATTTTGTGTAGTCCTTATGATCGTACTCGAGAGACTGCTGGGATTATCAATGAACATATAAAAGTTGAAAAACCAATCGAGTACAATGATTTGCTTGCCGAAAGAAGAAATCCTTCTGAAATTATTGGGCGTTCTGTAGATGAACCTGATGTAAAAAAGATTGTCGATATCATTGACCACAGTTATCACGATGATGATTTTAGATACTCGGATGAAGAAAATTTTGCAGATCTTTTAGATCGTGCAAAGAGGTGTCTTGCTTGGCTTGAAACAAGAAAAGAAAAAAGAATTGTTGTGGTTACTCATGGGATTTTTCTAAAGATGTTAATCGATTATATTGAAATCGGAGATAAGCTAAATGCAAAAGAATACAATCGTTTAAGTTTCTTGAATCCATCTAGTAATGCTGGAATCACTGTTTGCCAATATACAAATGGTTTTTTTGCTCCAAGAAGAGGGGAGAGGTGGCAACTTATCGATTGGAATGATCACGTAGATGTAGATAGTAAAAGTACTTCTATTTAATTAAAAAAAATATGATTAAAAAAATTATCATCACGATTGTAATTTTAGTAGCTCTTGTTTTGGGGTTTTGGACAATCTCTCCGTTTTTCATAGATAAAGTCGTAACAGAGAGTCTACCTATGATGGTTGTAGGCGAAGTCGAAGTGATGCCTAAAAAAGTAGCAGGAGGATCATTTGTTGGTTTTGATAAAATTCACAACGGAAAAGGTGAAGTTTCTGTTTATGAACTCGATGGAAAAAGATTTTTACGTTTTGAAGAGGGTTTCGATGTAAACAATGGTCCAGATCTTTATGTAGGATTTGGATATAAAGGTGAATATGTAAAAGGGAGTGAAATTTCAAAATTAAAAGGAAATATCGGAGCCCAAAATTATGATCTCGGAGAAGATTTTTCTTTAGAAAAGTTTGACAGTGTCTATGTGTGGTGCAAGGCTTTTTCAGTGCCTTTCATAAAAGCAGATTTTCAAAACGTACAGTAGTTTCTGTGTAGTTAGAATCTCGATGTGGTGTTATAATTTATAAGATAAATTCTATTCTATTTATAAATTAATTATTATTTTATGAGACACGATAGAGATAAAAAAGGTTCAAAGTTGCCACTGCTTTTGATTTTTGTGGTTTTTATATACCTTGCTTTTTTTGGGTTTGATGTAAAAAAAGCTTATAAATACACAGTAGAACAAAACGCTGATTTCATACATTCTTTTTTGTATAAAAAGTAAAGTATAAAAGAAACTCCAGGCAGGGTATAATGCTTCCATGACTCAAAATGAAGCTTTAGAGATCCTAAAAATGGGCCACAACGTCTTTTTGACTGGTCCTGCTGGAAGTGGCAAGACTCACACTTTAAAAGCTTTTATTGAGTACCTAAAAGAAAACAACATACCGACTGCGATTACTGCTTCAACAGGAATCGCTGCCACTCATCTTGGCGGGGTTACGATCCACTCTTGGAGTGGGCTTGGTATAAGAGACAATTTGACTTCCGCTGATCTTGAAAATCTTGAATCAAAACCTTACCTTTTCAAGCGCTATGAGCAAGTAAAGGTTTTGATCATTGATGAGATTTCAATGCTTCATCATTTTCGTTTTGACCTTTTAAATACTCTTGGAAAAGTTTTCAAACGAAGTCTGCTTCCTTTTGGAGGAATTCAAGTTGTTTTGTGTGGAGATTTTTTTCAGCTCCCGCCTGTGTCCCGTCCAAATGAACCAGAAGCTTATTTTGCTTATAGGTCAAAAGTTTGGGGAGAAATGGATTTAAAAATTTGCTACCTCGAAGAACAACACAGGCAAAGCGACGATTCGTTTTTAGGGCTTCTAAATGACATACGACAAAACAATGTTACAGAAGATACTTTGGAGCTTTTAAAAGAACGCTATATGAAAGAACCTGTGTCGTTTTCAAACCCTACAAAACTCTCGACACATAATGTAGATGTAGATTCTATAAACGATAACCATCTTTTAAGTATTGGTGGCGATGCGCGTACTTTTACAATGCTTTCAAAAGGTAAAGCAGGGATTGTAGAAACGCTCATAAAAAGTTGTCTTGCTCCACAAAATCTTGTTTTAAAAATTGGTGCAAAGGTGATGTTTGTAAAAAATAATTTTGAAAAAAATTATGTAAATGGAACTTTGGGAATTGTGGAATCTTTTGATGAAGGAGGTTTTCCGATTGTAAAAATTGCTGGTGAAAAATTAATCACCGCACTCCCAGAATCTTGGATCATAGAAGAAGATGGAAAAATGAAAGCAGAAATCAAACAAATCCCTCTGAGGCTTGCGTGGGCGATCACTGTACACAAAAGTCAGGGGATGTCTCTTGATGCGGCAGAAATTGACCTTTCAAAGTCTTTTGCTCCTGGTATGGGCTATGTAGCTCTTTCTCGAGTGAGAAGTCTTGGGGGTATAAAGCTTACAGGTTTCAACAGCAGAGCTTTGATGATCCATCCCGAGGTATTGGAAATTGATCATGATTTAAAAGAAAGATCAAAAGAGTGTTTGGTTTATCTAGAAGATCTAGGAAGAAAAGAAATTGAAAAAAGGCAAAAAGAATTTGTCGATCGAAACGCTTCGAAGATGGAAACTTTAGGAAAAGATTTATCGACTTCTCAAAAAACAAAACTTTTAATTCTTGAAAAATTACCATTAGAAAAAATTGCTAAAGCTCGTGATTTAAAAGAAGAAACTATTATCGACCACATAGAAGATTTATTAAAAGAAGGGGAAAGTTTAGATTTAGAATACATAAAAAAAGCCCGATTCACCGAAGCGCGATTTAAAAAAATTGAAGAAGCTTTTCAGAAGACTTTTAAAAAACACAAAGACCTCAGGCTTTCCCCTGTGAAGATTCTTCTTGGAAATAGTTTTTCTTACGCTGAGATTCGCTTGGCTCGGCTTTTTGTAGTGACGGATTAAAAAAGGTTATAATGTTTATATGGCAGTAGACAAATACAGCGCAGTTTGGGTCTCACACTCTTCTATGGGGGATTTTTTGAATTGTCCACGGCTATATTTTTTACACAACGTCTACAAAGATCCTAAAACTAAAAGAAAAATTAATCTTGTAAATCCTGCTCTTGCTCTAGGGCAAGCGGTCCACAATGTGGTTGAAGGATTAGCGAATTTTAAAGCAGAGGAGAGGTTTGAACGTGATCTTTTGCAAACTTTCGAAGAAGAGTGGAAAAAAGTAGAAGGTGTAAAAGGTGGGTTTAAAACCAAAGAAGAGGAAGAAGAAGTGAAACTGCGTGGGAAAGCTATGATTGAAAGAGTTGTAAATAACCCAGGACCTCTTAAAGAAAAAACTGTAAAACTAAAGGAAAGTGAAAATGGTATGCCTCCAAATTTTTATCTTTCAGAAGAAGATAACATAATTTTGTGTGGAAAAATCGACTGGTTAAAATACGTACCAGAAGACGATAGTATTCATGTGCTAGATTTTAAAACAGGACGACACGATGAAAAAGAAGGTTCACTTCAATTGCCTATTTATGCACTTTTGTTAAATAAGCTACAAAAAAGAAAAGTAAGTGGGGCGAGTTATTGGTATCTTGATCGAAATGATGTACCAGAAGAAGTGTCTTTGCCAAATTTAAATGACGCTCATTCAAAAGTTTTAGAGACTGCAAAAAAAGTTGCACAAGCCCGAGCTAAGGGTGAGTTTCTTTGCCCTAAAGGAGGGTGTTTTGCTTGTACTCCTTATGAAAAAATCCTTTCAGGAGAAGCAACCTACATAGGAAAAGGAGAATACAATCAAGATATGTTTTTTGTCTAGTTTCGAATTCTTACAGAAAAATCTAGATTGTTTTTATATTTTTCTGCACGTTCGTTTACTTTAAATTTCTTTCTTGCTTCTTCAAATGGAAGCTCTGTGTCTATTAGACCAAGATTATATGCTTTTTGATCTGAATTTTTCGGAAAAAGAATTTCTAAAGAAAAAGGAATTCTTTTCTCAGATATTTTGTTTACATGGTCCACTATGTTTGTGGTGCAAGTGTTTAAAATAGTGTTGTAGAACTCAGGCTTTGTGCTTAGTTTATTTGCGCGCTCTAACATGTCTACAAAAAGAGCTCTTGTTTTTTCTTTATCGGCTTTCATTGGATACACAAAAACTTCATCTTTTCTGTGATTTGCGCGTAGTCCTATTACATCTCTTTCGTCTGCGATTACATACATTAGTTCATACTGATTAAAAAGTCCTTGGGTTGCACTATATGTTTCTCCAACCTCTTTTCGAATCTCAACTGAAATTGAGACAAATTGATTTCCTTCAAATTCAAAAGAAAGAAAAGTGTGCGCGGCTCCAGGGTACCCAGAAAAAGGTTCAACTACATAATAAACTTTTTTTATTTTTTTCAGGTCAAAAGTTTTATCGTAGTATTTTGCTTCGTAGTCTGTAGGAGATTTATATGTAAAATTTCTAATGTTCCTAATTGTTACTAAGTCTCCTATAAATTGTGTTTCAGCTAAAACTAACTGATCTGTATTCCAAAGTCTGTCATTTGAAGGAGTTGTAAAAATATTTAAAGCTATGGCGAGTATGATAAAACAGAGACCAATCCCCAATAAAAAACGAAAAATAAATCGTAAGAACTTTAACATTGTGCTTTAAATTATAACATATTATTTGATATAATTAATTTAAGAAAGGAAGACTTACGTGGTTCTTTGGTTTCGTTATAATTAATCTATAAAATAAAAACATGAAAGGAGAAATGATAGAAGGAGCTTTTGAGGTGGGAGGTGTCGCTCTAGAAAAAGCGGCAGAGACTGCGGAAAAATTGGCAGAGGTCGCAAAAGCCGCTGCGAAAGGTACTGGTGAAGCTGTGAAAGGAGCAGGAGAGGCCGCGAAGGGTATTGGTGAAGGTGCAAAAGGGGTCGCAGAAACTGTTGGAGAAAACACAGAGACTTTTACTGCAAACAGTTCTGCAGAAACAATTAATCTAACAGTAGAAGGTATTGAAAAAGATTTAGAAGGAGTAGGAAATCAAGCGGAGACTATGGAGACAGAGTCTAATTTTGAAAAATCAAAAGCAGAGCAAGAGATTCGAGACGAAGAACAAAAAGATGAGGTAAAAGCAAGTCTCCGTAAAGAGCAGGTTGAGTCTAGAAAGGAAGAGTTAAAAGCGAAACTTGAAAAACAATTAGAAAGGATTGAAGTTGAAATAGCTGAAATTAACGATCGGATTGCAAACAAGACTCATGAAAAAGAAGCTTTTGGTTCTGGTATTTTTGGATTCTTTAGAAAGATGTGGGCGCGAGCTTTTGAACCAGAAAGAATTCAAGCGGTAAAAAGAAAAGAGGCTCTTGACGATAAAAGATTAGAAACTCTTCAGACTCAAGAAGTGGAAGTAGCTACAGCTCTTGCAAAACTCGACACTGCAGATATTGTTTCTATTGAACATAATTTAAAAAATATGGGGGAAGGTTTTTCATCTGCTGAAACTCTAGAAGCGCAAAATACACCAGAAGTTTCTTTGGGTACAGGAAATACCGGCGTAGGTGAAAGTAAAACACTTAATTTGACAAAAGAGTAAACTAGTATATAATAGTTGTTAAGTTAATCTCGAATACCTCTTAGGGCAAGTCCCTCAATTTTGTAAGGTTTTTGGGAAAGCTTTTTCCAAAAGCTGTCTTTAGTCAAGACACCGGAATCAAAACAAGAAACTTGTCTCT
>JAUPVJ010000013.1 GCA_030917145.1 Patescibacteria group bacterium | reverse complement strand
TAAACCACCAGGTGAGTTTTAGAACCGAATAAAAAATATGCAGATAGTAGACATACTTACATCAAAAGGCACGATCAGTGCTGATGATGCTTTAAAAATTAGGCAAGAAGCCGAAAATACCGGTGAGAGCCAAGAAAAAATCCTAGAAAAATTCGGGGTGTCTTCTGCTGAAGTTTTAAAAAATCTTGGAGATTATTTAAATATTCCAATCAAATCTATTCAGACTTCTTCGATTCCTTTTGATACTTTGCGTTTTATACCAGAAGATTCTGCAAAACACTACAAGATGATCCCTCTTGCTGTAAAAGATGGAATTTTAGAAGTTGGAATGGTTGATCCAGAAAATCTTGAAGCTCGTGATGCATTAAACTTTATTTCTTCTAAAAACAACCTTCCTTTTAAACTTTTTTTAATTACAGAAAAAGATTTTGAAAAAGCTGTAGAAAGTTATAAAGGACTTTCCGGAGAAGTTACAAAAGCTTTGACAGAGCTGGAGGATGATTTAACTGCTGAGGAAAAAGAACTTCAAGAACCTCAGGCAGATATTTCGAAAAAAGTAAATGAAACAAACATTATCGAAGACGCTCCGGTAACAAAAATCGTAGCTACAATTTTGCGCTACGCACTTGAAGGAGATGCTTCTGACGTACATATCGAACCTTTGGTAGATAAAGTACGAGTACGTTTTCGACTGGATGGAGTTTTGCACACATCGCTCATTTTGCCAGCAACCGTTTTAAACGCTGTTGCTGCGAGAATTAAAATTCTTTCAAACATGAAGCTCGACGAAAAGAGAAAACCTCAAGACGGTCGTTTTTCTGCGCGCATCGATGGAAGAAAAATCGATTTTCGTGTATCTACTTTCCCCACCTATTATGGAGAAAAGGTTGTAATGCGTATTTTGGATCAAGCTAAGGGGGTAAAATCGATAGACAATCTCGACATGCGACCTCGGGACTTAGCTTTGATTAAAGAGGCGATTAAAAAACCATATGGATTGATTTTGATTTCAGGACCGACAGGATCTGGAAAAACTACAACTCTTTATTCGATGCTCGGAGAGATTGATAAAGAAGGTATGAATGTTCTCTCTCTAGAAGACCCTGTGGAGTACAACATGGATGGAATTAGTCAGTCTCAAGTGCGCCCAGAGATCGGATATACATTTGCGACAGGACTTCGTACAACTCTTCGACAAGACCCAGATGTGATCATGGTGGGAGAGATTCGAGATAAAGAAACTGCTCAGCTTGCGGTTCAAGCGGCTCTTACTGGACACTTAGTACTTTCAACCATTCACACCAACGACGCAATTGGTGTAATTCCTCGTCTTATAGACATGGGAGTGGACCCTTATCTTATTGCTCCTACTTTGGTTTTAGCGATGGCTCAAAGACTTGTGGCAAAAATTTGTCCAGATTCAGGAAATCCAATTCCTGTAGAAGGAAGTTTTAGAACGATGATTGATAAAAAGTTTGCTGATTTGCCTGATGAATTTAAAGTGCAAATTCCAGACAGCAAAGAGGTTATGCAAGCTGTATCGACACCGGCATGTCCAGGAGGGACAAAAGGTCGCATGGCTGTATTTGAAGTTTTCGACATAGACAAAGAGCTTCAGAGCATAATCCTTAAGAGTGCTACAGAGCCTGAGATTTGGAAATATGTTCGAAGTCGGGGAATGACCACAATGAAAGAAGATGCGATCATTAAAGCGCTCGAAAAGAAAATTCCTTTTGAAGAAATCAACACTTTGGCGTAAATTTTGCCTTCTCTTTTTTTACAAACACTTATATAATTAGATTCATGGAAACAGCAAAAAAATATAACATACTTATAGTAGACGACGACAAATTTCTTTTAAATATGTACTCGATGAAATTCACTAAAGAAGGGATGGCTGTAACAGCGATCGGAGATCCTCAAGAAGCTTTAGAAAAATTACGAGGCGGACTTACTCCAGATATCATCGTCATGGACATCGTAATGCCGGGAATGGACGGGATTGAGCTTTTGACAAAAATAAGAGCAGAGAAGCTTTCTCCAAGTTCTGTTGTGATTGTACTTTCAAACCAAGGGCAACAGAGTGACATAGACAGAGCAAAAGCGATTGGGATCAATGGTTATATTGTAAAGGCAACTACGATTCCTTCCGAAGTGTTGCGGGAAGTAGAAAGAATCGCAGAGGAAAGTAAAAAATAATTTTTTGGGCACATTTAGTATTGGGTGGAAATTGATAATTGAAAATTTAAATTTATGTCTATACAAGATTATAAAGTTGAGCTAGAAGAACTCTTGGGAACTGTCGTAAAAGAAGGTGCTTCTGACCTACATCTTTCTGATGGTCGCCAACCAATGCTTCGTATCAACGGCTCTTTGATTCCTCTTATTAAAAAAAGTGTTTTAAAAAAAGAGGACACCGACGCTTTTCTTTCTGTTTTGGTACCAAGTGAAAAAAAGAAAAGATTTCTTGAAACAAAAGAGCTAGATTTTTCCTATAGTTTTGAAGATTCTGCTCGTTTTCGAGGAAATGCTTTTTTCCAACAAGGAAAAGTGTCGATCGCTCTTCGTCTAATCACAAAAAAGATTCCAACCCTTGCAGAGCTTCACTTGCCAGAAATTTTGTCAGATTTTACACGCAAAAAACAAGGATTCTTTTTGCTTGTGGGACCCGTTGGTCAAGGGAAGTCAACAACTCTAGCTTCAATGCTTAATCTTATCAACGAAGAAAGAGCTGAGCATATTATCACAATTGAAGATCCAATCGAATACCAATACGAACCAAAAAAATCAATCATTGATCAGCGAGAAGTGGGACTCGATACAAATGATTTTTATAGTGCTTTGATATCAGTGCTTCGTGAAGATGTGAACGTACTTTTGGTAGGGGAAATGAGAAATCCAGAAACAATGGCTGCTGCGGTAACAGCTGCGGAAACTGGACACTTGGTTTTCTCAACTCTTCACACAAACAACGCTGCTCAGACAATCGACCGTATTATCGACTCATTTCCTTCAACTCAGCAAGATCAGATTAGAATTCAGCTCGCTGCTTCTTTGATCGGTGTGTTTTCTCAACGTCTAATTCCTCGTATTTCTGGTGGGCGAGTACCAGCGTTTGAGCTTTTGATTTCAAACTCAGCGGTCGCAAACCTGATTCGAGAAAAAAGAGTTCACGAAATCAACACTGTGATTGAGACAAGTTCTGAGCAAGGGATGATCGACATGAACCGATGTCTTGCAGATCTTGTGCGCTCTGGGGAAATTTCAATTGAAAACGCTTACCGTTACGCCTTTAATCCAAAGATGCTTGAACGCTTAATCTAACTTTAAACTTATCACTCATAACAATTAACTTTTCAAAATGTTATTTAATTACAAAGCAATCGACGCAAATAATCAGGAAACTCAAGGAGGAATTGATGCTATAAACATCGACGCTGCTATCTCAGGTCTTCAAAAGCGCGGACTTGCTATTGTGACTATTCATTCAGCTGACGAAGGGGGAACTGGACTTTCTCGAAACATTACTTGGTTTGATCGTGTTTCAAACAAAGATATTGTGATCCTTTCTCGACAGATGGCAACTCTTTTTTCGGCTCAAGTTTCAGCTCTTCGTATTTTTAGACTACTTTCTGCGGAAACAGAAAGTCATTTGCTTTCGCGCAAACTTGAAGAAGTAGCAACAGATATTCAAGGAGGGCTTTCTATTTCAAAATCCCTTGCAAAACACCCAAAAATTTTCTCAAGTTTTTATGTAAACATGGTAAAAGCAGGGGAAGAGTCTGGAAAATTAGATCAGACTTTTATTTACCTTGCGGACTATCTAGACCGAAACTACGCCGTCACAAGTAAGGCAAAAAATGCCCTTATTTACCCTGCATTTGTGGTCCTTACTTTTGTCGCTGTGATGAGTCTTATGCTTACTGTGGTTATTCCAAAGATTTCAACAATTATCACAGATGCTGGTCAAGAAATTCCAATTTACACAAAAATTGTGATCGGATTTAGTAACTTTTTGGTTGATTATGGAATCTTTTTTCTTATTGCAGTACTTTTAGCAGGGGGAGCTCTTGCTTATGGTTCTAAGGGTCCAAAAGGGGCGCGAATGCTCGCGGAAGTAAAACTCGCGATTCCGTATGTAGGAAGTCTTTATCGAAAACTCTACCTTTCTAGAATTTCCGACAACATGAGTACTCTTTTGGTCTCTGGAATTCCGATGATAAAAGTGCTGGAGCTTACGGGAGACGTGGTAGACAATGTGATCTTCCAAGATATCATGCTTCAAGCTCTTGAGTCTGTAAAAGCTGGAAGTCCTTTGTCTGATTCGCTAGATAAGTTTCAAGAGATTCCTTCTATCGTGGTACAGATGATTAAAATCGGAGAGGAGACTGGAGAGCTTGGTCATATTCTAGAAACTCTCGCTAAGTTTTATCAAAGAGAAGTGGTAAACGCCGTAGACACTCTTGTTGACTTGATTGAACCAATCATGATTGTGATGCTTGGGCTTGGTGTAGCTTTCCTCTTGGCTTCAGTTTTGATTCCGATTTACAATATCTCTGCAAATATTTAAATTTGAAAAAAGCCCCGCCTTCGGCGGGGCTTTTTTATTGTATTTTTTTCTTAAAGCTTAGAAGCTAGAAGCTAAAAGCCCTAAGCTCCTTCTCGCTTTTCCACACCTTTATTTCTTGCTATTTTTTTACTTTGATATACTTAAGTGAAGCTCAAAAACTTAAATAAAAAGAGCGGTCGAAAAAATGCGTTTCATTTCTTTCGCAAAATAAAAAGGAATAATCAATTGATTAAAAATTATTAGAAAAAATTATTTAAAATTATTATGTCAAAAAAAAGAGGATTTACACTTATCGAACTTCTAGTTGTAATCGCAATCATCGGTATTCTTTCATCTGTAGTTCTTGCTTCTCTAAACACAGCTAGAGCTAAAGGGGCAGATGCAGCGATTAAGTCAAACATGGCTAACATGAGAGCTCAAGCTGAGGTTCATTATGACGGAACTTCTTCATATGAGACAATTTGTGCTTCCGGAACAGCAACTGGAATTTACTCTGGAGTATTGTCTGCTCTTCGGGCTACAAGTGGGACAGCAACTATCGGAGCAGACATGGCTGTTCAAACAGCAACAAACGGAGCATGTCACGATAACGCTACAGCATGGGCTGCGCAAGTTCCTTTGAAATCAACAAACGTTGTGAGTGGATCATCTGGTGAAGATTACTGGTGTGTAGACTCTACAGGTGCATCAAGAGTGGTAGACGCTCTTATGCTTGTAAACGCTACTGCTTGTACTGCGTCATAAGATATTTTCGAGAGAGTATTTTACTAACAAAAGTAATCCCCAAAGGATTACTTTTGTTTTTTTGTTAGAGTGTTACAATTTAGGTATTATTCGGACATTGATTTAAAATAATTTATTTTATATGAAAAAAGGATTTACATTATTGGAACTTTTAGTCGTGATTGCAATTATAGGTGTTTTGTCCGCTGTTGTTTTAAGTGCTTTAAACTCTTCTAGGAGTAAAGGTGCTGATGCTGCTATTAAAAATCAACTAGCTAGTACTCGTGCGGTTGCAGGATTGTTTGCTTCAAATAGTACGGCCGCTTCTTTCGACGGTGTTTGTGCTTTGTCTGGTGCTAATACCATAGGTGCTATGGTAAATGCGGCGGAAAGAGCGTATGGGATTACTCCATCAACTTATGCTGATGGAACCATGAGTACTTGGAATACTGGCCAATGTCACGATAGTTCAAATGCGTGGGTAGCGGTTGTTCCTTTAAAGGCCTCAACTTCCATTACTCCTATTTCATGGTGTGTGGATAGTACTGGTGCCTCTAAGCAAGTGTCTACTATTATAGCTAACGGTTTTCAGTGTATTTAATAAATCCATCTGTTGTAGAAATCATCTCACAATGCCCACAGTCTTCTGTGGGCATTTTTTAAATCATACTCTCATTTGGTGGTGTTCTCTCTAGTAACATTTTTGGAGCTTTAGAGAGAGGTTATAAAAATGGGGAAAATTTATTTGAAAGCTTGTGATACAATATTTATATGATTTTTAAAAAGAAAACTTCTGGATTTTCTCTAATAGAACTTTTGGTCGTGATTGTAATTTTGTCTTTGTTAGCAACCGTGGTTTTTGCTCGCATTTCTCAAACTCGCGGGAAAACTAGAGACACTGTGCGCGCGGAAGATTTAAAGACTTTAGATCAAGCTGTACAATCTTTTATTGTTGAAAATGGAAAACTTCCAGCGAATACGACTGAGATCGTTACATTTTTTAACATAAATCTTAAAGACCCTCTTGCTAGCTCTAGAAGAAGTTATCTTTATGGTGTCACTACAAATCCTGACGGTACAAAGTATTATTGTCTAGGCGCCCGCATGGAAGTTCGAAGTATGTCACCAAGACCGTGTGAAATTTCACAAGGCTATACTGCAAATTACACAATTAAAGGACCTTAGTGTTATAATTTATTTAAATGATTTTATTTATCTTTTTATCTTCTTTTGTTTTTGGAACTATAATTGGCAGTTTTTTAAATGTTGTCGCTCTTCGATACAAAACTGGAAAAAATCTTTCAGGAAGAAGTATGTGTTTTTCTTGTGGTACTGGTTTAAAGTGGTTTGAGCTTATTCCGATTTTAAGTTTTGTGTTTCAAAAAGGAAAGTGTCGTACTTGCAGATCTCCTTTTTCAGCACAGTACCCTGCAGTCGAAGCTTTGACTGGTCTTGTATTTGCGATCACTACTACTTTCTTTTACTTCCTTCCGATCGAAGCTTCTCTAGTGCTTTTACCTTTTTTCCTTTTGTGTTTTTCTATTTTGATTGTGGTTGCGATTTACGATATTCGCCACATGATAATCCCTGATATGTTGGTTTTTCTTTTTGCGTTCCTTGGTCTTTTGTTTATGGTCTTAACTAACTCTCCAGAGTATTTACTGACTTTCCCGGGAATTTTAGATCTTTTTGCGGGACCAATCTTAGCACTTCCTTTTGCACTCCTTTGGGCGCTTTCACGTGGTCAATGGATGGGTTTTGGAGACGCAAAGCTTGCGCTTGGAATCGGATGGCTTTTAGGACTTTCTTCTGGCCTTTCAGCACTTGCTTTGGGAATGTGGATAGGAGCTTTTTGGAGTATTGCAAAGATGGCAACAGCTAAAATGAAACACAAAAAGAAAAAAGTACTTACAATGAAAAGTGAAATTCCTCTAGCTCCTTTTTTGATTCTCGCTACTTTTATTCAGTTTATTTTTGCTTTTGATTTTTTTCAGTTAAATGTTCTTTTAAGTTTGTAAAATCGATATGAAAAAACAATGCTCTAAAAAAACAAATTATAAAAAAGGGTTTTCTTTGGTAGAGCTTTTGGTTGTAGCGTTAATCTTTTTTATTTTGACTGGGATTGTGTTGTTTAAGCAAGGGAAATTTTCTAGCGATGTTTTGATCACAAGTACCGCGTACGAGCTCGCTCTGTTTATAAGAGAAGCGCAGGTTTACGGAGTTGGTTCAAAGGTACAAGTGGGCGCAACTAGTAACTCGCGCTTTGCTTACGGAGTATATTTTTCAGATGTAGCTGGAGGTGACAGGGAAGCTACCCTGTTTGCAGATGTTCCAGATAGTTCCGGTAATTTTGATTATGATTATGATGGTGGGGATATTTTGATAAATAAAATTCAGTTTAAAAGAGATCAGATCATCCATGATTTTTGTGGAATCAACGAAACCAGCACGGCTATTTGTAAAGCTGATGGTTTGAGTGCTCTAAATATAACTTTTGTTAAACCAGATTTAAATGCGAGAGTGATCGGAATCCCTAGTAGTGGAATTCCATACGAATATGTAAACGGAGCGATTATAAAAGTGAGATCTTCTTTGGGGGACAAATGTAGGACTATACGTGTAAATCCTCTAGGTCAGATTTCACTCGATCCTGTAGTCACTGGAATGACCGGTTGCGAAAGTTCTTAAAAAAAACATGAAATTACTTTCTTTCAAAAAAACATTAAAACAACACAAAGGCTTCACTTTAATTGAAGTGATGGTCTCTATTTCTATATTTACAGTGGTTATGGTAGTTGCTTTAGGGGCGATTTTGTCGATTGTAAATGCAAATAGAAAAGCTCAATCCCTTCACACTGTGATCAACAACGTAAATCTTGCCGTTGAAACAATGACCCGTGATTTACGTACTGGTTATGGTTATAAATGCGGAGGAATTGACTGTGTGGCAGGTGTTGCTACTGATGAAATTTCCTTTGCCTCTTTACAGGTTGCAGAATCCCGTTCGTCAGATGCCCCAGTTATGGTTTCCTACAAGCGTTCTTTTGATGGTAGTAGAGGATATCTGGAAAAACAAATTGAAACTGAGGGCTGGGTACGTATTACTGACAACTCTGTTGATATTGAGTCTTTATCTTTTAGAGTTTGGGGAGTACAGACTTTGTCGTCTGCAATTAGAGACACAGATCAGCCAAAAATTGTTTTAAATTTGAAAGCAAAAATTACTGCTTACGGAAATTCTTCAGAATTCGCAATCCAAACATTTATTTCTCAAAGATATTTAGATTTTTAAAATATGAAATTTATTAAACTACAAAAAAATACTCAAAAAGAAAAAGGTTTTACTTTGGTTGAAACTCTTGTTGCGATTTCTATATTACTTCTCTCTATAATCGGTCCTATGGAAATCGCAGCGCGAGGACTTTTTTCTGCTTATTATGCCCGAGACGAGATCGCTGCTTATTATCTAGCTCAAGAGGGTGTTGAGTATGTGAGGAATCTTCGAGACACAATGTACTTAGAGGATTTTAAAGCTGGTACAGTTAACTCTCCTGCAGAATCATTAAATGGTAAGTGGGTTGAACATCCTTCTCTTTC
>JAUPVJ010000012.1 GCA_030917145.1 Patescibacteria group bacterium | reverse complement strand
TTCTTCCGCTTCCCATAGTTTTCTTTGCTCCCTTTAGTGTTCGTGCGTTTGTCTTTGTTCTTTGACCTCGAGCTGGAAGTTTCTTTGCGTGCCGTGTTCCTTTATAGCTCTTGATGTCTTTCATTCGCTTGATGTTTGAAGAAACCTCTCTTTTTAGCTCTCCTTCTAGTTTGAAGCTTTCGATGTTCTTTCGAATCTCGTTTTCTTCTTCTGTAGAAAGTTCACTTGCTTTCTTACCTAAATCAATCTTTGATTTCTTTAAAATCATTTGCGCGCGAGAACGACCGACTCCGTAGACGGCTGTTAGTGCGATTTCTAGACGCTTATTTTCTGGTATTGTAATTCCGAGTACTCTCATTTTTATCCTTGTCGTTGTTTATGTCTTTTATCTCCTTTGCATACCACTCGTACAACCCCGTCTCTTTTGACGGTTTTACACTTTGGACACATTTTTTTAACTGAAGCTTTTACTTTCATATAAAACCAAAACAATATACTATATCCTCTTTTTTAAGTCAAAGGATTTTTTCCTTTTAAAGTCTTCTTGAAATTCTAGCTCTTCCCCCGTAAGGGTCTAGCTCTAATTCAACCTTGTCTCCGATCAGGACTCTGATCCGATTTAACCTCATTTTACCGGCAAGATATGCCAGAACTATAGATCCGTTTTCCAGTTCAACTCTAAATAGAGTGTTTGGAAGCGCTTCTGTAACGACTCCGATTGTTTTTTCTTGGGCTGTTTTATCGCTCATTTATACTATTTTTTGTCGTCTGCAAATATTAGCAGGAAGGGTTAAGTAAGTCAATGATGTTATTCCTTTATAACTCTTATTTTTCCTACTTTTTCTGGGATTTCGCTCTTCCAAAATGGTGAGATTACTACTTTGGCGTCAGCGAGCCCCTCAAAAGTCTTTAGAAATTCAGATACATCGTCTTTGTTTTTGCCTTTTAGGTCTTCTTTTAGTTTCTCTTCGTCTATGATAAAGCTGTAAGAAAAAACTCCCGACATTTTAGCGTTTAAGGTACCCGCGCTTTCTTTTATGCTTTCTTTTTCAACTGTTCCTTCAGAGATTGAAACCATTGCGTTTGGACTGATCTGTTCTTCTGAAAGTGAGTTTACTAGTTGATTTTGGTTGAAAATATAGCCAACTATCTTGCCAGTAGCTTTGATTGTAGCTTTGTTTGCTTCTCCTGGAATTGGTTCTGAGAAAGTAACGGTTACTGTAAAAGCCCCTTCTGGTAAGAAAAATTCTTTTGGAATCTCAGCTTTGATTTTTTCTTTTAGACTGGTTGTAAGCTCTGTTTCTAGGCTTTCTCGTGCGATCTTTCTTTCTTCGTCGCTAATTACAGCCACTTTTCCTTCCATTCCTCCACTAAAAGCTACTTTTGAGCGAGCGTAAATGGTGTTGAATTTTGGATCATTTTTAAACCCTGGAATAGTGAAATCACTTGGACCTATATTGTATTTTGGGCCCGCTACGTCTGCAATTACACTAACTTCAACACTTCCTGGAATCAATTTTCCCGCGCTGTCTGCCTTTTGTCCTGGTACGACAGTTGCTTTTTCAAGTCTGAAGATTAGGCCCTCTGGAGTCTCAAAACGTGTGTTTGCTACGAGATTTTGGTTTGCTTTTGAGAAGTTGTTGTAAATGATGAGCTTCCCTTTAGCTTTTTCGGTAACTTCTTTTTCCCCTTTACCTGTAACGGTTGCTTCTTTTGTGTCTTCTGTTGTGATTGTTGAATATGAAAGTCCGTCAGCGCCGTCTTTTGTAGCTGTGATTTCTTTCGATGTTTCAAAAGAGACTGTTTTTGCTTTTACAGTAACCGTTGCTTTGCTTAAGAATAGTGAAAAAGCAAAAAATAGTGCAAAAATAGAGAGAATTGCGATTGACCACATGCCAATTCTTCCACCAAAACCTTTTTTTACAGAAGTTGCTTTTATTGTTGGTTCGAAGTCTTCAGGGACTTCTTTTTTTCTTGCGTGACGTTTTGGAGCGACGAGAGATTCTTCAGGAGGATCTTCTTCTTTGTAGTGTTGATACTCTTCAGCAACAGGTGTAGGCTCAGAATACACTTCTTCCTCAGGCATCTCTTCTTCTTTCTTTTTTCTTCCGCGAGAAGGTATGGGAATGTTTCTTATGGATCTTTTTTCTGGAGGAATGATGTCGTGAAATGTACTTCGTGGCATATTTTTTATTTCAAAATAAACAAATAAAAATAATTTTCTCCTAGTTTTTTAATTCGTCTTTATATTCTAAACCGAATGTGCAAAAAGTGCTAGACATCCAAGCAGTGGATTAAGTCTTGAAGTTGGAATAAGTGAGTCTAAATTTTTTGAAATATCATCGAATGTAAAGAAAGCTACTTCAAAGTTGTCTAAAGTGAGGGTTGCGTTGCTGTATGTTTCTCCTAAGATCCATTCTCCCATGAGTTTTGACTCGATGCCGTTGTCTGCCACCACTATGTTTCTAGGTAGTACTACTGTCGAACCTAGTTTCCAAAGTCCTTCTGAAAGTAGTTGGTTCCACTCTATTCTGGCTTTTTCTATAATTGCATTTATTTTGTCAGTTGGTTCTTTTTCTAGTTTTTTTTCTTGCCAAAGTCTAAAAATTGAAAAACTGTGTGGGATATCGAGGTTCATTTCACTTGCGATCGTGCCTACAACTCGATGTTTTCCATAAGGAACTGTGGCGGTGCCTTCAATTCTCCCATTTCTAATGAGTAAAATATCTGAAACTTCATGTTCTGGGATAAAAAGAATAAAATCTTTTTTATCAAGAATTTTTTTTGCTACAAAATAAAGCGAAGAAGGGATTGTGTAGAAAACTACTTCCGTGTGAGGAAAAGAAAGTAAAATTGTTTCTTCTATTTTAGAAACTACTTTTTTCTGTGCACTCCCCGAGAAAAAAGAAACATCTACTTCAAGAACTTTTTTACCAATTGGATCTTTTAGTGCATAACCGTTGGCTTTTACTTCAGTTACGGACTTTTCTATGTTCATGAGATCTGGGTGATCTTCTGTGAAATTTTTTGAAACAACTTCTTCTAAAAGTTTTTCAGTTATAAAAAAAGTTTTGTCACGCTTTTCGTTTGAGGAGTCAATTTTTGACACATGCCAAGGAGAACCCAAAAATACATAGATTTTAGAAAGCTTTTTGTGGGATATCTTTCTTTGTTCCATCTCTAAAAACCCGTCTTTTACGAGGTGTTCGCTTGCTCGCCGGAGAGATGTGAGCATGATAGGTTCTAGTCTTTCAGGTGCTACAGAACCGAGGTTTTCCATAGCGTGACGAGATGCGTGGCAAATCTTTGGATTTTGATTTGGAGAATAGTCGACAATCATGGAAAGAACTTTTCCACTTTCAATTGCGAAAATCGCAACGAGTTCATCTTTGTGTTTTTGAGGATGTAAAAAATCGAACATTATGGTTTGAATTATAAACCATAAACCCTAAATAAAAAATATAGATTATTCGAGTACTGCTTTGATTCTTCTAACTCCCGCAGACACAGCTTCTTCTTTTGCGATTTTAAATGTTCCAATGAGCTCGGAAGTGTTTTTTACGTGAGGACCCCCGCAGTACTCTTTTGAAAAAGCCGTTGCTAAATCTTTTCCTACAAAATAGATAGAAACTTGGTCGCCGTATTTTTCTCCAAAGAAATGAAGCGCTCCTGTCTCTTCTGCATTTTCTTTAGACATAACAATGTTTTGCACAGGAAGAGCCTCATTAATCTTTTGGTTTACAATTTCTTCAACTCTCTTTTTTTCTTCGTCCGTCATCTTTCGCTCAAATGCAAAGTCTAAACGCAGTCGCTCAGGTGTGATGTTTGAGCCTTTTTGACTTACTGTGTGCCCGAGAACGTCGCGTAGGGCTTGTTGGAGAAGGTGTGTAGCTGTGTGGTATTGGAGAGATTTTTCACTTGTGTCTCCAAGCCCTCCTTTAAATTTTTGCTCACTTCCAGCACGAGAAAGATCTTGGTGTTTTTTAAATTCAGAATTAAAAGATTCTTTATCTATAGAAATTCCTTTTTCTTTGGCGATCTCTTCTGTAATTTCCACAGGAAATCCATATGTAGAAAAAAGTAAAAACGCATCTTCCCCTGAAAGATTTCCTTTTTCAAGTCTTTTTGAGAGTTCTTTTTGCCCATCACGTAGAGTTTTTCGGAATTTTTCTTCTTCTTTTTTGATTTCTTCTACGATAAAGGCTTTTTTGTCGAAAGTTTCTGGATAAGCGTCTTTGTAAAATTCTAAAAGAGGGCTCACAAGCTCACTGAGTCCTGAATTTTCAATACCTAGTTTGTCAGAAAAACGAATCGCGCGCCGGAGAAGTCTTCTTACAAAGTAACCCTGCTCACTGTTTGAAGGTAGCACACCGTCTCCAATCAGAAATACACTCGATCGCACATGATCTGCGATTATTCTAAAAGCAGGAGTAAGGGATTCGTCTTTGTAATTTTTCCCTGAAAGTTTTTCTAGAGTTTCAATAATACCTTTTAAAGTGTCGATCTGGAAAATATCATTTGTGTTTTCTGTAATAGCTACAAATCTTTCCAATCCCCCACCAAAGTCTACGTTTTTTTGAGGTAGTTTTTCGAAACCTTTTTCACTTCGCCAATATTCCATGAAAACAGAGTTTCCAATCTCAAGAAATCGTCCACAATCACAGTTTGGGTGACAATTTTCACCAAATTTATTGTCGTGAACAACGAAATCAAATTCATAAAAAATTTCTGAATCTGGTCCTCCAGGCTCTCCAAACGGCATTTTTTCAGGTACACCACTTCTACTCCACCAGTTTTTCTTTGTGTCGTAAGCGAAAATCCTCTCACCGGCTTTTACTCCTCTTTTTCCAGCTTCTTCTTCGTTTATAAGATCTGTGTCTAAAGCTTCGATTCCTTTTTCTTTGAAAAGATTTTTCCAAAGCTCTATTGATTCAGTATCTTTTTCTATTCCTGTTTTTTCGTCACCTCTAAAGACTGTGACAAAAAGTTTTTTAGGGTCGATATTTAATTCTTCTGTTAAAAAGTTAAATACAAAAGGAAGTTGTTCTTGTTTGAAGTAATCTCCAAGAGACCAGTTTCCAAGCATTTCAAAAAAAGTTGTGTGACGGTTGTCGCCAATGTCATCTATATCTTGTGAGCGAAAAGATTTTTGGGAATTTACCAGACGCTTCCCTTGCGGGTGTGGCTCACCTAAAAGGTAAGGTACGAGTGGTTGCATACCTGAGCCAGTAAACAGGGTTGTAGGGTCATTTTCAGGCACGAGAGGGGCCGAAGGGATTACTTTGTGCCCTTGTTCTTCATAGTATTTTAGGAATTTTTGGCGTATTTCTGCGGTGGTCATTGAAAATACAGTATACAGCATACCGTATTAACTATAAAGCGCGTTCAAAATACCAAGTAAAAAATAAAAAAATAGCCCAAAACAATTTGGGCGGTTAGCTTTCAGTGACGAGAGCTTCATAAAGAGCGTTTGACACTGGTTGTGAAGTAAAATCACCTTTTGGTTGTTCCTTCACAAAAATCTCAAAAACCAGTCGGCACATTCCTGGAGGACCTGTGGCAAGACCCTCTTTGAGAACAATGTGGATCTGTCTCAGAGTGGTTCCTGTTGGGAGTTTGTCAAAAACGATGGCTGATAATCTCTCACCTTCAGTTTCGGCAAATTTTCCTGGCGGGATAATTGTTATAGTGAGTCTATTTCCCTCAATCTTGATTTGCGCTGTACCTGAACGCATCCTTTCGATCTTAAAATCTTCGAATTTCATAGTGGTTTCCTCTATCTGTTTTATACCATTTTAGACAAAAAAATACACCTGAAATTTCAGGTGTGTTATTAATGAACGCTCCAGACAAGTGGGTCATCTGTTGGAAATAGATAATCTAAAGTGTCCATGGGACCTAATCCTGTTTTTTCTCTGATCTTGTCCTTATTTGTCCAGAAGAAAGATTCGATTAGAGACCGTAAGGATGTCTGTCCGTCGGTTGGGATTTCCACATGACTGTCATCTTGGAAAATGACAGAAATAATTTGACCCTTTGAAGGGATATCGTCCGCTTCTTCGGGTTTCATTTCAATAAAATCACGGACTGCTTGAGGTGTTGCGTGTTCGTCGGGCATATTGCTAGGGGTTTTTCTAAACAGACTTTAGCAAAAGAAAATCTTTTCGTAAAGTTTCTTTTAGGTGTTGGTTGTAGATAGCTGCCGCAGGGTGGTAGAGAGGAATTATTTTTACTTTTCCGTAACT
>JAUPVJ010000011.1 GCA_030917145.1 Patescibacteria group bacterium | reverse complement strand
AGGGCGCAGAGTAACATCGCTACAATAGTCCAGACACACTCTTTCATGCTGAAAGAGTGTGGTGTAGGTGGTGTGTGATCGTGACTCATAATAGTTTAAGAAACTGTGTCAAAGTACAGAAAGCCGAAATATCGGCATTGCTTCTCCGCGACTCGCGGGGAAACTATTCCGAACTTCGACAACGTTGTTTACTATCTACTATTATAGCATATTTTAGGGAAAAGTCAAATCAAGATGTGTCACAAAATAGCTTAACAAAGCCGTGGTTTGGGGAAAAATAAACAAAAAAAAGAGCCGAAGCTCTTTTTGATTCTGTGCGCGAGAGAGGACTCGGTCGTTACACGACCAGTACACCTTTTGGCTAAAATTTTCGTAACCTCAATTTTAGGCTCAAAAGGTCTTCGAGTCCTAAGAAAACTCCTGTAGAGTTTTCTTCCTACGCTGAAAAAGACGGTGTCTATGTGCGCGAGAGAGGACTCGAACCTCCATGCCTTGCGGCACCAGTTCCTAAGACTGGCGTGGCTACCAATTACACCACTCGCGCGATATGAACCAGTTTAAATTAAAAGCGAGTAATTGTCTATTTTTATCGGTCAAATTCTCTTGGTTGGACTTTGTCATCACAAGTATTTCGCTTGTCAGTCACAAGCGAAATCTCGCGACCCCGGCTCGTGGTTTCGATTTCTATCGAAACATCACTGCGCCTTGGACAAGCACTAAAAAACTCCCGCAGGGGAGTTTTTTAGTGCTTGTCCACCCAGTAGGGATCGAACCTACGACCGTCTCCTTAAGAGGGAGCTGCTCTACCAACTGAGCTATGGGTGGGGTTATTAAATTCTATTTCTTAAAAAATTTTTCCCGAAACCTGATTTTAAATATTTTTCTCTCGAAATTGCTTTTTCTTTATTTAAGCAAGCTTCATAATACACTAATTTAAAAGGTTTTCTAGGTTTTGTACTAACAACCTTTCCCTTATTGTGCATTACTAACCTTTTTCTTAAATCATGTGTAAAACCGATGTAAAATGACTGATCTCTTTCACTTTGTAATACATAGGTGTAAAACATTTTTTTCTACCAACCCGCCTGCCATAGACTGAAGCCTGTCTTCAGGCAATGGCGGGCAGGCTGAGCTATGGGTGGGATAAATCAAACAAGTAATCACACTTAAATGAGTCAGTCTGAATATATCAAAAAAAGGCGAAAAAAACAAAATTTTTTGGTACAATTGAACTTACATGATCGAATTTAGAAAACCAGTTTCAAAGGAAGAATGGAACTCTTTAGCCACAGCCCTTGAGGCTTCTTTTGTTCAAAGTTTTGAATACGGTGATTCTCAAGAAAGTGTTGGAAGAAAAATTGAAAGAAGGATTGTTTCAAAAGACGGTAAAGATTGCGGAATTATTTTTTTAGTTTTCTATAGAGCTCTTGGAAGATACACTTTCGGGTATTGCCCTCACGGGCCAGTTTTTAGTAAAGATTGTGATGTTTTAAAAGAAGTTTCTTTGGAGGTTAGAAAAATAGCAAAAGAAAACTGTGCGATTTTTGTTCGAATTGAAAGTGAAAACAAACGTAAAGAGTCTGGACTTTTTTTGTCACCAAAATTTTCTGCCCTTGGTGCATCTTTTCAACCAAGTCTTGATTGGGTTTTAAAAATAGACAAACCAGAAGAAAAGCTTCTGTTTGAAATGGACCAGAACGCTAGGTACTCTATAAAACTCGCTTTAAAAAATGAAGTAAACGCAGAAATTTCTAATCCTTCAAACGATCAAGTGGAGATACTTGTAAAACTGATGGAGGAAACTTCGAAAAGAAATAATTTCAACCTTCATGATAAAAAATATTATGATTCTATTTTTAAATCTTTAAATGAAAAAAATTCTTTCTTTGTGACCACTCGTAAAGATGGAGTCGTGATTTCCTCAGCCTTGGTTTTAATTTTTGGAAAAGAAGCCCTTTATCTTTTTGGAGGATCTTCTTCTTTAGATAGAAAAGTTTCTGCGTCCTATTTGGGACAATGGACCGCGATTCAAGAGGCTAAAAAAAGAGGGGTGGAAAAATATAATTTTGGTGCAGTTTCTGATGAAAAAGGCTTCCCGCAAGATTTTAAAGGAATTACTATGTTTAAAAAGAAATTTGGTGGTGAGTATTTTTACCACGGAGATTTTTACGATATTGTATTAAATAAATCGCTTTACGCCTTGTTTCTTTTAAGAAAATTTTTAAAAAACAAATGAAAAAAATTCTAAAAAAACTTATTCCAGAAAAAATTTTCTCTATTTACCATTTTTTGACGGCTTTTACCGCTACTTGTTTTTATGGTTTTCCTTCAGAGAAAATGATAATTGTCGGAATCACTGGAACAAAAGGAAAGACCACGACTGCAAATTTTTTATGGTCCGTACTTCAAGCTGGAGGTTTCAAGACAGGGCTTATCACAACTGCCAACATAAAAATTGGTGACGAAGAAATTTTAAATCCTTACCACATGACAATGCCTGGACGATTTACTGTACAAAAGAGTTTACGAAAAATGTTGAATCAGGGTTGTAAGGTGGCGATTGTGGAAACTACTTCACAAGGGTTGGTGCAGTTTAGACATATCGGTATAAATTACGACGTGGCAATTTTTACAAACCTTACTCCGGAGCACATAGATTCTCATAAAACTTTTGAAAACTACAAGCAAGCTAAGGGGATTTTGTTTAAAACTTTGTCAAAATCAAAATCCAAGGTTATTGATGGTAAAAAAATATTAAAAACAATCATTGCAAATTCTGACAGTGAACATAGTGCATTTTATCTTTCTTTTAATGCTGATAAAAAAATAACTTTTGGTTTAGGTGGAGGGGCGAATTTTGAGGGGAAACTTGTGGAAGAATCTAAATCAGGAGTTTTGTTTAAAGTAGGGGAAGAGGAATTTCTAATAAAAATCTTAGGTGGTTTTAATATTTTAAACGCTTTACCTTCAATTGTTTTAGCAAAAGAGCTTTCAATTGAAACTTCAAAAATTAAAGAAGGTTTAGAGAGTCTTTCAATGATCCCAGGACGCATGGAAGAGATTTCAAATCAAAAAGGAATTACTTTGATTGTTGATTACGCTCATGAAAAACAAAGCATGACTTTGGCTCTAGAAACTGCGAATAAATTAAAAGAAGAAGGTGGAAAAACTATTGTGCTTTTGGGCGCAGAAGGTGGTGGACGAGATAAAGGTAAAAGACCAGTCATGGGTGAGATTGCCGGGCGTCTTGCAGATTTTGTGATTGTTTCAAATGTTGATCCGTACGAAGACGACCCTCTTCCGATCGCAGAAGATATTGCGGTTGCAAGTGAAAAAGCAGGAAAAGAAAGAGGAAAAAATTTATTTGTAATTTTAGACAGAAGAGAGGGAATTCGAAAAGCTTTAGAACTTGCAAAAAAGGGAGACGTGGTGATGATTACAGGAAAAGGAGCAGAGCAATCGATGGTTGTTGGTGGAGAAAGTGTGCCTTGGGATGACAGAGATGTTGTAAGAGAAGAATTGTTAAAAATAAACTAAATGCAAGATAAACCTTTTCAAAATTTTTTTTCTGGTCTGTTTTTGTTTTGTTTTTTCCTGTCCCTTCTTTTTGTTTTTATTTTTGCGGACACACAACTTCAAAAAGCAAAAATTTTTGCTATAAAAAAAGAAGATAAGAAAATAGATGTAAACAATTTAGGTTGGATAGAGCAAAAAAGTGGTGAGCGTTTTTCAAAACGAGATTCTTTTTACCTTTTCCCTTTTAAAGAAAAACTTTATCTCCTGGGAGGAATTGATGGCAGTCAAAATATCATTGGACATCACAAAGTCGATTATGAGAGTTCTCCTCATTTTAATGATATTTGGGAAAGTGCGGACGGTGTGTCTTGGAACAGAATTGTGGAACATGCAGAATTCCCTAAAATTCGCTCGACTGTGGTTGTTCAAAGCGGTGAAGAGTTAGTGATGCTCGGAGGCTGGAGTCCAGACCAAGGTTACGATATAGGTGTTTGGAAATCAGTTGATGCGATTCATTTTGAGAAAATTAAAAAAACTCCAGAATTTGGAGAGCGTGAAGGGCATAAAATTATTTCTCATGAAGGAAAATTTTATTTGTTTGGCGGAGTGAATTATATATCGGGAAAAACTTTCAATGATGTGTGGGTCTCAGACAATGCTCTAGATTGGAAGCTTTTAGTAAAAAATGCTCCATGGGCACCTCGGTGGGATCACGATGTTTTGTTTTTTAAAGATAAATTTATTTTAACTAGTGGTATGGGACTTCAAGGTTTGGGGTACGGAGATATCTGGGAAAGTACCGATGGAGTTTCTTGGGTGCAAAATTCTTCTTCGACACCTTGGGGCAAAAGACAAGGTCAAGCTTTTTTGGAATACAAAGAAAATCTATGGTTTATTGGAGGACTCAATACTGACACAGATGTAGGCCTAGGAGACACGTGGCGCTCCACAGACGGGGTAAATTGGGAGAAGCTACCATATGACGGTGCTTGGTCTGGGCGAGAAGATCACGCGGTCTTTGTGTGGAAAGAAAAACTTTTTCTAACCGGAGGAATGGATGGATCTTGGCGATGGAACAACGATGTGTGGACTCTAGAGACAATGCCTTGTGGAAAAGATAGTGTAGAGAAAATAAAAAATCTTAAAGATTTAGATTTAACGGCGAGAAATTGGGGAGTCTTTTGTTTAGATAGAAACAACGAACCTTTCTTTTTAATCGGAAAAAATCCAACAGACGAAGTTGGAATTGCAAGTATCACAAAGCTTGTAACGGCGATGGTTGCGGAAGATTCTTTAGAAGAAACTGCGCAAGTAAAAATTTTAGAAGAAGATATGGTGCTTGGAACTAGAGATCGCTTTAAAGATCAAGATGCTTTAAGCAAGAAAGAGGCTCTGGCATCTCTTTTGATAGAGTCAGAAAATGATGTGTCTCGTGCGATGGAACGCACTGTTGGGGTTTCTTTTATTGAAAAGATGAATGAAAAGGCAAAAGAAGCTGGGGCTGTTTATTCAAATTTTCGAGATCCAGCGGGGATTGATTTTGGAGTAAATCCAAGTAACACATCAACGGTTGTAGATGTAGCACAAATTGTTTCGTACACGTTTAAGAATTATAGAAATATATTTAATTTTTCAAAATTTGCCGAGAAAGAGATTCTCGGTGTCTTCGGGCTTCATCACACAGCTTCTGCTACAAACGCACTTCTTCGAGACGATGAAGTTTCAAATGTTATTTTAGGTGGAAAGACAGGGGAGACGACAAGCGCTAAAAAGAATTTAACTTTAGTTTTTCAAAATCCTAAGGGCCAAAAATTTGTGTCTGTGGTGCTCGGAAGTGGGGATCATTTTGCTGATACGAAAAGGCTGATTTTGGGGGTTATAAAATAGAGTACTGTTTTTTGGGTGGTCAAGAATAATTTATTCGAGAAGGTGGGAAATCTCCCTCGACTTAAAGATTTGTCGTCACAAATTTTTAGTCTGGGCACCGCCTCGCACCCGTCTGTTCCTACAGGCGGACTTCGTGTGCTCCAGCGTTCGATTCCCACGCGAAAGTGCTACACACTTTCTCTCGTGTTTTTCCTCATATTCTGTTCGTCAGTGCCCGAGGTGGGAATCGAACCCACACGCCTTGCGGCCAGAGATTTTAAGTCTCTTATGTATACCAATTTCATCACTCGGGCGATATTTTCAATAGTAGGTATTGTTGAAGGAATTGGTCACAACTAAAAAAATTTTCAGTCAAAATTTTTTTGTCGCGACCCCGCCTCACAAAATTTTTTGCTAAAAATTTTAGTTCCGGCTTTCAATTCCCGCCGGACGCAAAACCCTTTGCGTCCTCCTACGCCAACAATTAGCCCGTTTCGGGTAATTGTTGAGGCGTAGGCGGGAATTGAACCCGCGCGTCGCGATTTTGCAGATCGCTGTGTTACCACTTCACCACTACGCCAGTGTGTTTGATATTCTACATTAAAAAAGCTTAAAGCCAAAAGCTTAAAGCTCAGCAGCTTTTTTGGATATTTCCTCTATATTTTGCCTATTTCTCTCTCCATAATCAATATCAAAATCAATAAAAGGAATTCGAGAAAGTAGGGAATTGTCTTTTAGGTATTGTCGAAACTCACTTCGGTGTCGCTTTGCAAAATCTAGTGCCCCTTTTTCCCCAGATTCTGGAAGGGTAGTAAAGTAGATCTTTGCATTTGCTCGATCTGGGCTAATAGACACCTTTGTGACAGTCATAAGGGAAGCTTTTGAAGTCGAATTCTCTGCAAGGAATTTTCCCGCCATTTCCCTGATCACCTCACCTGCCATTTGTTTTCTGTTTTCTTTCATTTTATTTTTCTACCATTGCATAAGATTCTAAAAAGTCCCCAGGAGCTACTTCGTGTTTTGCTTCGATACACACACCACACTCAAGTCCTTCTTTTATTTCTTTCACATCTTTTTTCATTTGTTGAAGGATTTTGATTTTTCCTCTTCCGATCTCTACTTCTCTTCGGATGATTCTGATTTCGTCTCCTAGACTGATCGCTCCTTCTTCAACACGACATCCGATCACTTGTTTGTCTTTGTCTTTACTAAAGAATTTCAAAACCTTAGCCTTTCCACGCAATTCTTCCATTTTTATTTTCGGAGTTTTTTCTTTCATGTAGTTTTCAAGCCATTCAGTCAGTTTGTAGATAATGTTGAAAGTTTGTACAGGGATATTTGCTCTTTCAGACAAAGCTTTTGCTGAGTTGTCAGTTGTTGTGTCGAATCCTAAAACCACAGCGTTCGCACTTCCAAGCGCTAGTTTTATGTCGCCTTCAGAAATAAACCCAACTCCAGTAGAGACGATTTTTACTGAGACTCTGTCGTTTTTGATTTTCATGATTTCGTGCACAATTGCTTCGATCACGTCTGTTGTAGATGCTTTTATGATAATTGGGATCATAAAATTTAGTCCACTTTCGTTTGTTGTAGAGACAAAAGTTTTTTGTTTGTCTCCTTTTTTATTTTTTTCAATTTCTCTTTCTGCGTCTTTTTTATTTTCTACTATTGTAAAAATTGAGCCAACAGGAGGAAGGGCAGAAAAACCAGTGACACGTACAGGGTCACTTGGAAGTCCTGTTTCTATTTTTTTCCCTTGAAAATCTTCCATCATTCGAGTAGAAGAAAAAGTATCTTCACAAACTATAAATTGTCCAGATTTTAGTGTTCCGTTTTTGATTATAAAGCTTGCAGAGATTCCTTTTGTTTTGGAATTTTCAGCTTGAATCACGATTCCTTCTGCTGGCAGCGTTAGATCTGCTTTTAATTCTGTAATTTCTGAAAGGAGTAAAATCATTTGAAGTAAATCTTCTACACCAACGCCCGTAATTGCAGAAAGGGGAACAAAAGGCACGTCTCCACCCCAACCCTCTAGAAAGATTTCATTTTCTGCTAAATTTTGTTTTGTTTTATCTACATTTGCATTTGGTCGATCGATTTTGTTTATAGCAACAATATACGGAAGTCCCGCTTCTTTTATACATTTAAATGCATCGAGTGTTTGAGGTTTTACACCTTCGTCAGCTGCGACAACAAGAATTGCGATATCAGCCACACTTGCTCCACGGCTTCGTAGTGCTCCAAAAGCTTCGTGTCCCGGAGTATCCAAAAAAGTAATAGAGGAGTTTACCCCTTTATCATTTTTTCTTTCTACTTTGTAGGCGCTCATTCTTTGAGTGATTCCACCGGCTTCTTTTTCGCAGGTGTTTGTTTTTCGGATATAGTCAAGAAGCGTCGATTTGCCATGATCGATATGTCCCATAACAGCGACCACTGGCGGTCGCACAAATTGTTGCGATTCTTCTTTCATTTCTGTTTTTAAGACTCTATTGTTTTCTTGCTTTTTTCGATCACATCTCTCTCTTCTTCCATAAGCTCAAAATTAGACGAAAAAGCCTTTACTGGCTTCACAAAGACGTTCATCCGATCACCAGAGTAGTAGAGTCCAGATACGACTATACCATCTCCTTTCTCATTTACAAAAGATGTGGTAAAACTTTGATTTCCCCCAGCACCTCCTCCTTTAAATGGATTGAAGCGAACTAGCTCTAAACCTTGAACAGTTTTACCTAATCTTTTCTGTAAATCTGTAAACAAAAGATTGGCATTTCCTCTGAAAGTTTTTAGGCTTTCTATTTCGTGTCGGACATTTTCAAGTGACTCCGGTAAATTTTTTGCGTCGCCAATTAAAAGTTTTTTAATTTTCTGTAAAAGTAAAATTGAAAAAATTAAGGCTCCTAAAGAAAGCAAAAAAGAAAAGATTAAAAGATAATTTATTATTTCGGGTGTTAAAAACATTTTGGTTTTTTAAAAAAAATACAATAGATAAGATTATACAAGAAAAATTTGAATTTTGACAATTTTTAGCTATGATTGCAATGTGAATAAATTATTTCAAAAAAGAATCTATTTAGATTTTGCTTCGATCACCCCCATCTCAAAAAAGGTTTCAAAAGAAACCAAAAAAGGGGAGTTGTTTTTTGCTAATCCATCTTCTCTATATAAAGAAGGTGTTTTGGCGCGCAAACAAATCGAAAGGTCTCGAAAAAAAATTGGAAGCTTCCTAAACGCACGTGCAGAAGAGATCTTTTTTACTTCTGGAGGTACAGAAGGAAACAATCTGGCGATTCTTGGTGTCTTTAAAGATTTTAAATTAAAAAACAAAGAAAAAACTCCACACTTCATTACTTCCACAATTGAGCACTCTTCTGTGTTGGAATGCATGAGACATATTGAAAAAGTAGGCGGAGTGGTGACTTATATTGCCCCAGACAGATCGGGTATAATCGACACTAAAGCTGTAAAAGAGGCTCTGAGGCCTGAGACGGTCTTGGTCTCAATTCAAATGGTAAACAATGAAATAGGGACAATTGAGCCTATTGCAGAGATTGCTAAAGAAATTCGTCATTTTAAAAAGTTAAATTCAATGGAAATTTTTCCACTTCTCCACGCCGATGCTTGCCAAGCACTTTCTTATATAAAAATAGACACACTAAAACTTCATACTGACCTTTTGACCTTAGACTCTTCAAAAATTTATGGACCTAGAGGATCAGGTGTTTTGTATGTAAAAAAAGGTACTCCTATATCTACAATCCTTTACGGAGGCTCTCAAGAGGAAGGGCTTCGTAGTGGTACAGAAAATATCGGAGCTATTTTGGGCACAGCAAAAGCTTTTGAACTCGTAGAAGAAAACCGATCAAAAGAATTTTACAGACAAGTGGAGTTGCAAAAATATTTTCTTCATAATTTGTCTATAAAAATTCCAGAAGCAAAAATAAACGGGCACTTAATTGAGCGAGTTCCAGGTAATGTAAATTTTTATGTAAAAGGCTTAGACGCTGAGTTTGCTTTGTTTGAGTTAGATAGCCGTGGGATTTTGGTCTCTACAGCAAGTTCTTGTGTAAACAACAAAGAAGAGTCTTACTCTTATGTCATAAAAGAAATCAACCCAGGTGCAGAAACATCGTCACTGCGAGTTTCTTTTGGGACCACAACAACAAAAAGAGACATAGATAAATTTTTTAAAGTGTTTTTAAACACAAACTCATATAAAGAGACGATTCGTCGCTAAAATTTTCCGCTTTCTAGTTTTCTTTTTTTGCTTTATACTATCCTTACTATGAACGGCTTAAATAACCAACAAGTTACTCTGCTCGCTATATTGGTAGCTTTCGTTACTTCGATTGCGACCGGTATTGTGACTGCTTCTTTACTAGATCAGACATCTAGTAGTGTTCCTCAGACCATATACAAAGTAGTAGAAAGAACCATTCAAGAAGTGGCTCCAGAAAGTGAAACTGCTAAAAAAATTGAACAAAAAGAAGTAGTAAAACCCGCAGAGAAACCTCTTGTTTTAAGTGATGTGGCTGAAACAGCGGGGAAAAGTCTAGTAAAGATTTATTTCAAAGCTTCAAAGAGTGCTCCAGAGATTTTAGTTTCTTCTGGTGCAATTTTTGGAAAACAAGACACCTTTCTAGGAATTACCCCAATCGAATATCCACTAAAAACAAAATTTTCAATCGAACTTCCTGACAAAACTAGGGTAGAGGCAACACTTCTTAAAAAAGGTTCGTTTGGATTTTCTGTGTTTACGATAGATCCAAAAGACAAACCAAGTATTTCTTCACTCAAGCTTGCAGGTTTTGGGGAATCTCGAATAGGGGCCGCTGTTGTTGCTTTTGGATCTAAACAAGAAAGCAATGTGGTTTCAACTGGTATCATCACAGAAATTGAATCGCTGTCTCAAGCTACAGCCTCAACTACTCCGAAAGGGATCGCTATCACAGATATTCGACTTTCTTCTCCGACAACTGGTTGGCTCTTGCTTTCAACAAAAGGTGAAGTGTTAGGGTTCATTATCGCTCCAAAAGAGGGGGACCGTGGAGCAAGGTATGTAGATGCAATTTTGCTTAAGGCTGCTTTTCCTGAAATTTTCTAAAATTTTAAGTGTTGCTGTTTGAGATATTTTGTGTTATTATTTTAGAAAAGTGTTTAACTTTAAACAAATAAAATGCCACCATTTGGAAACTTTACAACTAAAGCAAAAGAAGCGATCCGAAAAGCTCACGAGCTCGCTATTGAAAGGGGTCAAAACCATGTAAACCCACTGCACCTTTTGGCGTCTATTCTTCTTCAAGAAGAAAGTATTGTAATTTCCATTTTAGAGCGTTTAGAAATCGACTCTATCTTGCTTACAGATTCTCTTTTAGATTCAATCGAGTCTGCTGAAGGTTCACAAGTACTTTCGACTTCTTACCAAATTTACCTCACTCCAGAATTGGCTTCTATAATCGAGGTGTCTTCGAAAGTCGCAGCTTCGCTTAAAGATGAATTCATCTCAACAGAACATCTTTTTGTGGCTATGCTTGAAATTCCAAGTTCTGCTCGTGAAATGCTCCTGCGATTTAAAGTTTCAAAAGAATCTGTGCTTCGAGTGATTAGTGAATTAAAAGAAGGGACAATGACCGACGTAACTGGTCCAAAGAAATTTAAAGCGCTTGGAAAATTTACTCGAAACCTCACAAAACTAGCAAAAGAAAATAAACTCGATCCAGTAATTGGACGCGACAATGAAATTGCTCGTGTTGTACAAATCCTTTCTCGTCGTACAAAAAATAATCCGATTTTGATCGGAGAAGCGGGAGTAGGAAAAACTGCAATCGTTGAAGGTCTCGCTGGGCGAATTGCCTTAGGAGATGTGCCAGAAAGCCTCAAAGACAAAGAACTTGTGTCTTTAGACATGGGTCTTTTGGTTGCAGGTACAAAATACAGAGGAGAGTTCGAAGAGCGTTTGAAAAACATCATCAAAGACATAGAGCGAAGTGAAGGGAAAATAATCCTCTTCATAGACGAAATTCACACGATTGTGGGGGCTGGAGCTGCGGAAGGGTCACTCGACGCTTCAAACATGTTAAAACCCGCTCTGGCGCGTGGAGAGCTCCGAGCGATTGGTGCTACAACACTTCGTGAGTATCAAAAACACATCGAAAAAGATCCGGCTTTGACTCGGCGTTTTCAACCTGTGCAAGTTTCGGAACCATCGATTGAAGACGCTATCGCAATTCTTCGAGGGCTTAAAGAAAAATACGAGCTTTACCATGGTGTGCACATCACAGACGACTCTATTGTCTCAGCTGTAGAGCTTTCAAGTCGTTATATTACAGACAGATTTTTACCGGACAAAGCCGTAGACCTTATAGATGAAGCAGCGTCTCACTTAAAAATTTCTCTTGAAAACAAACCGCCAGCGCTCGAAGTGGCTCACAGAAAAATAATGCGTCTTGAAATTGAAAAAGAAGCCCTTCGAAAAGATGCTGAAACCGGAAAAGTAGAGAAGCTTCGATTTAAAGATATTGAAAAAGAAATTGCAGATCTAAAAGAAGGCACAGAAGAGTTGGAGCTTAAGTGGAAAAACGAAAAGGAAACTATTACTGATATTAAAAAAATCAAAAAAGAACTTGAGTCGCTTCGGCTTGAAGCAGAACACGCAGAGGCTCGTGCTGATTTGGTGAAAGCTGCAGAAATTCGATATTCAAAAATTCCAAGTAAAGAAAAAGAATTAGACGTAAAAGCTAAAAAACTAAAAAAACTTCAAAGCTCACGACGAATTCTAAAAGAAGAAATTACAGGAACTGACATTGCGGACATTGTTTCTCGTTGGACGCATATTCCTGTGTCGCGAATGCTTGAGGAAGAAGCTCGAAAATTAAAACGAATGGAAGAAGTTTTGAAATCAAAGATTGTTGGACAAGACGAAGCTGTAAAGAAAATTTCAGACACGATTAAGAGAAGTCGAGCGGGAATTGGGGATCCAAATCGACCAATCGGTTCTTTTCTTTTCTTGGGACCAACCGGAGTTGGTAAGACTGAGCTTACAAAATCCTTGGCTGAGTTTCTTTTTGACGATGAAAAAGCGCTTGTGCGAGTAGACATGTCTGAATACATGGAAAAACATTCCGTTTCAAAGATTATTGGTGCTCCACCGGGGTATGTCGGGTTTGAAGAAGGGGGAAACCTTACAGAAATTGTGCGACACAGACCTTATTCTGTGATCCTTTTCGACGAAATCGAAAAAGCTCATCCAGAAGTCTTCAACATCTTGCTTCAAGTACTAGACAGTGGGCACCTTACTGATACAAAAGGGCGTGTTGTGAACTTTAAAAACACTGTGATTATTTTGACTTCAAATATTGGTGCTCAATACATTGATCGCATGGAAAAAATTGGTTTCCGAAGTGGAGATGGAGAGGATTCTCAAAAAACAGACTACGAAGATGCAAAGAAGAAAGTGATGGACGCTTTGAAAGATTATTTCCGTCCAGAATTTCTAAACAGACTAGACGACATAATCGTCTTTGATATTCTTTCACCTCAAGTTGTGCGAAATATTGTAGACATCCAAATTGGTATTGTAAAAACTCGTCTGAAAACTAAAGAAATCGAGCTTGTGCTTTCAAATGAAGCTTTGGAACTCCTTTCAAAAGAAGGTTACAATCCTCAGTACGGAGCGCGTCCACTTAAGCGTTTAATTCAAAATAAAATTCTAAACCCTCTAGCGAACCTCATGATTTCTGAAGGATTAGGAAAAGGGGCTGTGGTGAACATTGGTGTCAAAAACAACGAGCTTTCTTTTGATGTTCGAAAAGGGAAAAAGAAAAATCATTTTGACGAACAATTCTTACAAACTAAAAATGGTGCGTCGGTAAAATAACAAAAAAAGCTCTGAAAAGAGCTTTTTTTGTTGCTTTTTTACTATGATTTTTGTGCGCAGGGAAGGATTTGAACCTTCGTAGCCCATAGGGCGACAGATTTACAGTCTGCTGCGATTGACCACTCCGCCACCTGCGCATTAGCCTTTGAATATTAGCCTAAAATTATTTCATTTGCAATTTTCCCTTAATTTAGTAGTATATCTTAACTATGTCACAAGACAGATTGATACAATTAAAAAACAAGGAAACAGGCGAGGTTTACTGGACTAGCAAAAACAAGAAGCTGGTGACTCGTAAAGTTGAACTTAAAAAATACAGCAAAAAGCTTAAAAAGCACGTTGCTTTTAAAGAAGCGAAGAAATAGTTTCTAAGTTTTAGTTTATAAGTTGAAAACTAGCCCGAAAGGGCTAGTTTTGGTATATTAGGTGACAAGGGCTTGTAGTTTCAATGGTAAAACATCGGTCTCCAAAACCGAGGTTCCGCGTTCGAGTCGCGGCGGGCCCGCCAAATCAACAAAGTTGATTTTGCTGTGCCCGAGAAAGCAAACAATTTTGCTTTCATCCACGACTCGAAACCCGATTGAGCATTTTTTCAAACTTTAAAAAAGTGAAGAAAAAATCCAATCGGGGTACTGAAACTGTAAGTTTCGGGTTCGCGGCGGGCCCGCCAATTATTTTTCTAAAAATTCTTTAGTGAATTTTTCTACTTTTGTAACTTCTGGTCTCTCTATCCACACAATATTTTTATCTCTCTTAAACCATGTAATTTGTCGTTTTGCGTACTGGTGGATCTTGTTTTGGAGCTCTGTAACCATTTGCTCTTTTGTGAGCTTCTTTTGTAAATATAGGGCGATATAGCGGTATTCAAGACCGAGCTCCTCAAGTCTTTTCCATGATAGTCCGTTTTTATGTAGATTTTCTACTTCTTTTATCATTCCCATCTTTAATCTTTTTTGAAGACGCAGATTTATTCTTTCTCGAAGTATTTCTGTGTCAAAAAGTACACCAATTTGTAGAGTGTTGTATTTTGGATTTGTTTTAATCCTCGGAACTTTTCCAAGAGCTGTAGCGATTTCAATCGCTCT
>JAUPVJ010000010.1 GCA_030917145.1 Patescibacteria group bacterium | reverse complement strand
TTTTTTATGGTAAAATTCACCTTACGATGAGTAAAAGTTATGCAGTTCGAGAAAATTTAGGGAAAGATGATAGAGGAAAATTAAAGAGTTTTTCGGATACTTTGGCACATCTTCTTTTTCATAGAGGAATTAAAAGTGAAGATGAAGCTCTGGCCTTCATGTCTCCAAGTTATGATAAACACATAAATGATCCCTTTCTACTTGTTGGCATGGAAAAAGTGGTTTCGAGGATTTTGAAAGCAATTGATAAAAAAGAAAAGGTAGCGATTTTTTCTGACTACGATGCGGATGGAATTCCTGGAGCTGTAGTTTTACATGATTTTTTTAAATTAATTGGTTTCAATAATTTTATAAACTATATTCCAGATAGACAAGAAGAAGGTTTTGGATTAAGTAACTTTGCGATAGAAGATATCCATAAACAGGGCGCTACGCTTTTGATCACAATTGATTGCGGAATTACTGCGATTGATGAAGTAGGTTTTGCGAACGGTTTAGGAATAGATGTAATCATCACAGATCACCATCTTCCATCTGAACTTGGTTTGCCAAATTCCTTTGCAAATATAAATCCAAAAATTTCGCCAGATTACCCAGAACAAATGCTTTGCGGGGCGGGGGTGATTTTTAAAGTGGTACAAGCAATACTTTTAAAAGAGCGTTTCGGTTTGGCTCCTGGTGCTGAGAAGTGGCTCATGGATATGGTTGGAATTGCGACTCTTTCTGACATGGTGCCGATTCAAGGTGAAAATAGAGCGTTCGCGTGTTTTGGTCTTATGGTGCTACGAAAAACAAGACGTGTTGGGTTGCTCCGACTTCTCAAAACTTTAAAGATTGATCCTAAAAGAATCACAGAAGATGATGTGGGGTTTATGATTACGCCCCGGATTAATGCTGCGAGTCGGATGGGGATTTCTTATGATGCCTTTAAACTTTTAACAACAACAGATGAAGCGGAAGCCGAAATTTTGGTAAAAAATCTGGAGAAAGCGAACACTGAAAGAAAAAGCACAACCGCTTATTTAGCAAATGAAGTACGGAAAATGATTGAAGCAAAATATTCTCCTTACTTTTCAAACAAAGTAATTGTTGCTGGAAATCCTTCATGGCAACCATGTATTTTAGGGCTTGTTGCGGGCTCTCTTGCAGAAAGTGAATCAAAGCCAGATTTTCTTTGGGGTAAAGAAGGATCAAAAGAAGAGTTGAAAGGATCTTGTCGAGGGATCGCAGGGGTAAGTGTTTCGACAATTATGTCTGCTGTTCCTTCGGGAATATTTTTAAATTTCGGAGGTCACCACCAAGCTGGAGGTTTTTCTGTTTCTTACGAGTCTGTGCATTTACTAGATGAAGAAATTGAAAAAGCATTTTTAAAAGCGGGGGAGGTGGGTGACAGTGTGGAGTCCTATGTTGATTTTTCTGTAGATCCAGAATCTGTAAACGACAGGCTCCTTCGTGATCTTGAAAAACTTTCTCCATTTGGAATCGCAAATGAAAAACCTACATTTCTCATAAACAGCGCAAAGATTTTAGACCTTACTTTTTTTGGAAAAGAAAAAAATCATCTCAAATTAATTATTGAAAGAAACACTTGGCCACTTGAAGCAATTTGTTTTTTTGTTGGGGCCGATATGCTAAAAAAAGTAGAAAAGGGAATGACTGTTAAAATAGTAGGAAATATAGAGCGAAACTTTTTTGGCAGAAATTCGGTAAGGGTCCGAATTATTGATATAGTTTAATTTATGGAAAAGGAAATTTTTATATTTACTGATGGTTCATCTAGAGGAAATCCAGGTCCTGGAGGATTTGGGGCGATTGTTGTAATGCTTGAAAAAATTGTTGAACTTGGTGGGCGAGAGATTCAAACCACCAACAATCGCATGGAACTCACGGGCGCCATTTCCGCCCTTTCTTTTTTGTCTCAACACCTATCACCTAACACCTATAACCTTTCTCTCTTTACTGACTCCAGCTACGTTGTAAACGGAATCACAAAGTGGGTTTTTGGTTGGCAAAAAAATGAGTGGAAGAAAGCCGACGGCGAAGATGTTTTAAATAAAGATTTGTGGGAGAAGCTTTTTTCACTTTCAAAAAACTTTAAAATTGATTGGAAAATAATTCCAGGACACGCTGGAGTTGCAGGAAACGAGCGTTGTGATGAGATTGCAACTTCTTTTGCAGACGGAGACAGTCCGGCGCTTTTCAATGGAAAAATTGATAATTACAAAATCAAACTTTTACCAGTTGAAATTGGAGCAGTAGAAATTAAAAAAACGAAAGGGAAAACTGCTTACTCTTATATAAGTGCAATAGACGGAATTGTAAAAGTACACGGTTCTTGGAAAGAGTGCGAAGCGCGAGTGAAGGGGAAAGCAGGAGCTCGGTTTAAGAAAAGTTTTTCAAAATCAGATGAAGAAAAGATCATAAAAGAATTTACATAAAATTAAAATAGTACAGTGAAAAGGTCTTTGTTTTTTAGTCCGATTGTTTCATTTCTTCTCGCCGTTTTCATATTTTCTTTTGTTGGTCTGAATTTTTATATTTCTCTTTTGTTTCTATTTGTTTTCGGATTCTCGGTAATATTTTTGTGGAGAAAAAAAGAAGCTGAACTTTTGTTTATTTCTTGTTTTGGTCTTTCTTTCTTTTTTCTTGGAGCTTCGAGAGTGGCCTATCTTCAAAATTTGTCAGAGCTTAAAAAAGATTTACCTATTGAAAAGGAGAAAGTGGTGCTTCTTGGAAAAGTTTTGGAAGTAGAAGAGACTTCGGTTTTAGGAAAAAAAATTATTGCAGAGTCGGACTCTCTTGTTGTTGGAGGAAAGGTTTTAAATTTTCCAACACAAAAAGTTTTGTTGCGAGTTGAATCCGCCGAAGAATTTTCTTATGGAGAAGTGGTAACTGCAGAGGGAGTGATGCAAAGAATAAAAAATTATGAACCGAAAGAAGGGGAGCGGAGTTTCGACTACGAATATTTTCAAAAAACGAATGGCATTTTTTTTGAAATCTATAATCCAGAAATTGAAAAGACGGGAGTTTTTCGGGGGAATGTTTTAAAAGTCCGCTTGCTAAAACTGAAAGAGTGGTTTGTTTCAAATATAAACAGTGCCCTTTCTCCCATAGCGAGTTCTTTAGTTTCGGGGATGACAATTTCAGGGAAAGCGTCACTACCTAAAACACTAGAAGAAAATTTTGCTAAAGCGGGGATTATACACATCGTAGTTTTGTCTGGGTTTAATATTGCGATTCTTGTGCGTTTTTGCCAGTTTTTCCTACGAAGGTTTGGAAGGAGGACTGTGGTTTTTGGAGGGGTAATACTCCTTGTGCTTTTTATAATAATGGCAGGAGGTGAGCCTCCTCTAATTAGAGCGGGAGTGATGGCATCAATCATTTTGCTTTCTAAAAATTCTGGTTCGAAAGCGGTGCCTCTCCGAGTTTTGGTTTTTGCCGGAGCTTCGATGGTTTTTTTAAATCCATTTATTTTGGTTGGAAGTCCATCGTTTATACTTTCATTTCTCGCAACCCTTGCGGTGATCTGGATTGCGCCTATTTTAGAAAAAAAGTTTTTGTTTGTTACAGAAAAAGCGGGGCTCCGAGAAATTGTCGCTTCGTCTGTTGCGGTGATGATTTTGGTTTACCCGTATATAGCATTTTCTTTCGGACAAGTTTCTTTAGTTTCAATATTTACAAACATTTTGGTTTTGCCAATTGTTTCATTTATCATGCTTCTCGGGCTTTTTGTTGGCTTTCTCGGAGGTTTTGGATTGTTGGTTTATTCATTTGCGGTCCCCGCGGAGCTTTTGATTTCTTACATACTTTTAGTTGTAGATTTTTCTTTGCTTCTGCCATTCGCATCCGTTAGAGTATCTGAATTTCCTTTTTATTTTTTGCTATTTATATATTTGGTAATTATCTTTTTGATTTTAAAATTACAAAAAAATTCGAGTATTTCTACTCGATAAT
>JAUPVJ010000009.1 GCA_030917145.1 Patescibacteria group bacterium | reverse complement strand
TGTTTTTACCTCTGTCTTTAGTTCAGATCGCTTCTTTTCGACTTCCTCTCTTGAAAGCTGTCGAATGTTTTTATTTTCCTCCATCATCTTTCGAGCTTCGATTTTGATGTCTCCTTTCACTCCATTTCCTTTCAAATCTTCTATTTTAGCTTTAAATTCAGTTCGATTTTCTTGGATTTGTCCTCGAGCATCTTTCACTTCCATCTTTCTTTCTTCTCGAAATTCCATACGATCATCTTTGATTTCAGTACGCATTTCTTGTCGAAGTGGTTTCACTTCTTGTTGGCGAGCCTCTTTGACTGGCCGTGTTTTTTGCTCCTCAGCAAAAGAAACACTAGTCAAAGCAAGTGCTCCAACCATTGCGATCGTTGATATTTTTATAATATTTTTTTTCATAGATTTGATATTTATTTTTTTATAACGATTTTTCTCTTCACTTTATAGTATAGCAAATTTTTGTCTTTGGTTTATTATTTTGGGGATAAATTTAGGTGGAAATAAAAAAGCGCGGTGGGCTTTGCCCACCGCGCTTTTTTATTGTTTTTACTTTCCTCCAAATTTTTCGTTGTAGAGTGCGATTGATTTTTCAAACGCTTCTATTGCTTTGTTTTTTTCTTCAAAACCTTGGACTTCTACAGTCTTGTTCTGAAGTTTTTTATAGGTAACAAAGAAATGCTCAATTTCTTTTAAAGTATGCTTGTTTACGTCAGATAAGTCTTTGATTTCATCAAATCGAGGGTCTTCACACGGAACTGCGATGATTTTCGCATCAGAATCTCCACTATCGATCATGTTCATGATCCCTACAGGACGCACTCGCACTAGAATTCCTGGGTGAAGTGGGTGGGTTGTGAGCAAAACTACATCTAAGGCGTCCCCGTCTTCCCAAAGGGTTTTCGGCACAAAACCGTAGTCGAAGGGATAGTCTTGAGCTGTGTAGGTTACTCTATCAAGAGCAATTAACCCCGTTTTTTTGTCTATTTCGTACTTATTTTTTGAGCCTTTTGGGATTTCGATGATTGTTGTCATCTCTTCCGCTGTTCCAGGCTCTAAATCATGCCATAGGTTCATAAATTTAGTTTAAAGTTATCCTGCCCGCCATTGCCTGAAGACGGGCTTCAGTCGATGGCAGGTGGGAAGTTAATAAGTGATAAGTTGAATTATACTATATCTGTAGTTTCTTCAGTTGAAACTTCTGAATCTACGGCCTCAGTATTGGTGATTTCGTCAATTTGGTCAGATTCTTTTGTTTCTTCTGTATCTTCAGCTTCTTCTTCTGATCCTGCTTTTACGATAGATTTGATATCGATCTTAAAGCCTGTAAGTTTAGCTGCAAGTCGTACATTTTGACCTCCTTTTCCGATCGCTAGAGATTGCTGGTCGCTTAAAACTTCAACCATAGCCCCTTTTGTATCATTGTCGATTACTACTTTTTCTGTTTTTGCAGGTGAAAGAGCGTCCGAGACAAAGATTTCTGGGTTTTCTGACCATTCAATAATGTCGATTTTTTCTCCTCCAAGCTCACTCATAACCGTAGAAACTCGCACTCCTCTCTGTCCTACCATAGATCCGATAGGGTCAATGTGACTGTCTTTTGAGTAAACTGCGATTTTTGAACGACTTCCGGCTTCTCGAGCAATTGCTCTGATTTCTACTGCTCCAGACGCGATTTCAGGCACTTCGTTCTTGAAAAGCTCTTCTAAAAACTTAGGATGAGCTCGAGAAAGTCTAAGAAACACTCCTCTTGGAGTTTCTTCTACCTTTGTAAGAAGCATTCGTACTTTTTCCCCTTGTTTATAGCGCTCTCCTGGGATTTGCTCTTCGAAAGGAAGAATTCCAGAGGCTCGTCCCATGTCGAAATAGACGTTTCCTCTCTCGATTCTTTGTACACTTCCTGTAACAATTGAGTTCTCTTTTTCTCCAAATTCTCCATAAACAGAGACTTTTTCAGCTTCTCGGATCTTCTGAATTACTACTTGTTTAGCTGTTTGAGCTGCGATTCGTCCAAAATCGTCCTTACTTTCAAGAGGAAAGATGATTTCACTGTCGATTTCCGCGTCTTTTTTGATTTTTTTAGCGTCTTCTATAAATATATGGTGCTCAGGGTTGTATCGGACTCGCATATCGTCTTTGTCTACCTCTTCTTCTTCGTCCATGATCATTTGGTCACGTTCTACTACCACTTTTACTTGCGAGAAATTTGCCGCTCCACTTTCTAGGTCGAATTTTGCTCGGACGATTTGCCCTTTTTTACCGTATTCTTTTTTATAAGCTGTAGCTAAAGCAAGCTCGATTGCTTCGATAACTTTTGCTCTTGGGATCCCTCTCTCTTCTTCTAGTTGAGAAAGTACTGATTGTATTACTTTTATATCAAACATGTGGTTGATTTGGTTAACTTTATTAAGTTCTAAACAAAAAATCCGCCATTTCGGGGCAGACTGTTCTCGATCGCTGTATATCCACATATTACTATTTTGGAGATATTTGTCAACAGGGTGTATAATTAACACATTATATATATTTAAAACTCATTTTTACTATGTTCAAAAAAATTTTTCTTTCTATCTTCTCTCTTTTCTTTCTCTTTTCGACAAATGCTTTTGGACAAGAAGTAGTAAATGCTTCATCTGACTATATCTCAGAAGTTTCTGTGTCTCAATCAGAAATAGAAGGAGGCTCTTCTGTAGAAGCGACAGTTTCTTTTAAAAGTGGAGTTTCTAGCGACCCTGATATGTTTGTGGAGTATGGTGTTGCTCGGGAATTAAAAAAAGGTTATATAACTTTTTTTGAAAATCTCTCAAGAGAAGTGGTCTCGGTCAACGACTTGAAAGATAAACTCGTCGTTTCTGTACCAAACATAGTCAAGGCTTCCACAGATACTTATGTTGTCTATATAAAAACATATAAAGAAAATGATCCGGAATCTGAACACTTCCTTACTTCTAAAAGTTTCTCTTTGAAACCAGGCTCTAGCGAATTTTTTTCTATAAAGCACGCAAACTTACTTCAAAGTAATACAAAACGTTACAACTTAATGGCGGGCCCTACTATATATGACCCTAGTGAAGTTGCTAAAAATAGTGCGTTAGCAAAAAGTTCTTCTTTGGAAATTACTTTAGAATCAAACACCTCTGCGACTTTAAATCCGGTAATCAAATTTTCTAAACTCAGAACAGACGCGCTTGTTCCAGAAGTTTCTGTTAATCCTTTAGAGATTAAAAAAGGTGACAATTATTTTGTTGTTCCTCTTCCTACATTTGATTATGCTCCAGGAGTTTATGTTGGTTCTATGGAATTTAATAGCACACTAATTAAAAACACTGTTAAGTTTCAGTTTATTGTAGCGGGAGACGCTGTGACTGTAGGTCAGGTAAATTATGTTGATGCTGGAGAGAATCATTCTTTTACATACGATATTTTTGGCACACCAGTTGATCGAGAAAATGTTAAAGCAGAAGATTTAGAGAAAAAACTCTATGATGTGTCTCTTTCGTATTTGAAAGGAACAAAAGAGGTTTTCTCTGACATGAAGCAGGTAGATTTTGATGAAAAAACTTTTGAATCTCTTGTTCCTGCGAAATATAAAAAGATTGATAGTGTGAACGTTGTTGTAACTTCTCAAGATGGAAAAATAGTTTACGAAGGTAAAAAAGAATTAGGTGTAAATACAAAAAAATCTTTGAGTACAGCGACTCTTTCTATAATCATTGCTCTTATTGTTTTAGTTTTGATTTTTGTTTTCGAAAAAATACATAAAAATAAACTAGCTATAGTAAATACTCTTGCTCTGCTTTTTGTTGTTTTGGGGGCAACACAGGTTTTTGGAGCATGGATTCCAACTGGTAGTTTTGTGACTAATTCTTTGGCAACTAGATATTTTGCTGAAGATACAACCCTTGTTGGTAGATTGGGTGGATCAGAAAAACTTGTACCAAAAATTGCTTTTAATGAAAATATTTCTGAAAAAATTTATCAATCAGGAGAAGATCTAGCATTTACTTTTAAAGCAGTTTTTTTACTCTGTGATAACGTTGTTCACGACATAAGTACTGGATTTTCTTTGGTAAATATCGGTGATGCACAAGCTCGTAAAGTGCAACAAATAGTTAATTCATTGGATGGAACAAGAGATTCTGGTACAAGTATTGGAAGACATAATTTCTATACTCAAACTATAGATTTCGGACGAGCAAATCTTGGTAAAGTGGATACAACAAAGACTCATCTATATGCACATGTTTTTCACGACCCATTAGCCGTACGTAATGATTCAAGACTCAATAGTAGTGGATTTAGTGATTATAAAATTCCTCTAAAAATCGCTCCTCCTAACCCAACTAGTCTTACCGCTACACCTTCTACTGTGTGTGGAGGAAAAGTCGATCTTTCTTGGAGTTCTGTTTCTTCCGCTACGGGATATAAAGTATATAGATCTACTTCTGAAATAGGTGGATTTGTAGAAGTTGCAAATGTGACTTCAACTACTTACACAGATACTGCTCCTTCTCCAAGTACAAAGTATTATTACAAAGTGACAGCATATGGTGTTTCTGGCGCTGAATCAGATTTAAGTACAGCAACATCTGTTGAATCTAATTCCTCAGCTCCTTGTACTTGCCCAGACGGTTCGGCAGTGCCCGCGGATGGAGTTTGTCCTACTGTTACTACTTTTTGTCCCGATGGTGTAACAGCGATTCCAGCAGATGGAATTTGTCGATGCCCAGACGGGACAGTAATGCCTGCTGATGGAAAATGTCCTGAAACTCCTCCTTCAATTACAACTATTTCCTCGATCTCTCCATCTTGTGATAGCACAACAAAAGGAAAAAACACTCTAAGGTTTAGTGCTACGTCTTCTGTTTACCCTGTGACTTACAAAGTTTACAGAAAGTTAAATTCAGCCTCTTCTTTTGTTGAGGTTGGTCAATACGTACAAGCAAGTTCTGCTGACAGTAACCCAGCCTTTACCGAACCAGGTTTGTCATTTAATACTAAATACGATTATCAAGTTTCTGCCACCAATTCGGCTGGTACGGGACCTGTTTCCTCAATTTCAAGCGTAACAACGTCTAATGAAAGTGATTGTAAAGGCGGTCCTGTTTGCGACGCAGATAAAGTGTACGATGGTGATAAATGCTGTTCTGTAAAAGTGGTAGCTGGAACTTGCCCTGATGGTGGAGGAGGAGGATCTTGCGATGCTGATAAAAAATACGATGGTGATAAATGCTGTTCTGTGCCGGTTGTAGCTGGCGTATGTCCTGACGGTGGAACTGGTGGAGGAACTCCAGGTAAACATTCATTTTGTAGATCTAAAGGAGGAACATGTGCTCCTACGGGTGGAATCTTAGAACTTGAAGGATTGCTATCTGATCCTTTGATTGTAAAATCAGGGGAGAAGTGTAAAGTCTATTTGCGAGGAGGGGATACGGGTTTTGCTGCAGGATTCCATGCTTTTAAAGGTTTGGGTAGCGGTACAGCTAGTTGTACTCTAAGTGGTCCTGGAGTTTCTGAATCTTTTAATCCCCTTGATTTGTTTACAGTACGAAGACCAAGTGGAGAAATATCTTATTT
>JAUPVJ010000002.1 GCA_030917145.1 Patescibacteria group bacterium | reverse complement strand
TCCGATCTGCACCGGTCGATGTAGGAACAATATTTTGCGCAGCAGCACGTCCTTCTTTCCAATCTTTTTTACTTGGGGAATCTACAAGTGACTGACTTGCTGTGTAGCCGTGCACGGTGGAAAGAATTGCCTTATCGATTCCAATAACCTCATCTAAGATCGCAATCACAGGGCTCGTAGCGTTTGTAGTACAGCTTGCATTTGAAGTCACAGGGCAAGTTTCTAAATCTTTTTCATTAATACCAAGCAAAACTGTCGGGGTAACCACTGCGCTTCCCGCTTCGTCTTTAGAAGGAGCAGAGATTACAACTCGCTTTGCTCCTGCTTTTATGTGAGCCGAAGCTTTTTCGTACGAAGTAAAAAATCCCGTAGACTCGATCACGATATCTACATCGAGCTCTCCCCACGGTAAAAGACTTGGGTCTTTTTCACTTAAGTACGAAACTCTTTTTCCAGCAATCAAAAGTGTTTTTTTGTCTGGAGTGACTTCTACGCCAAAACCGCTTTTTCCATAAGCGCTATCAAACTTCATGAGGTAAGCAATGTTTTCTATATCTGCAAGGTCGTTGATTGCAACGATTTCTATTTCTTTAAAACTTTGAGAAAGTTTATAAAAAGCTCTTCCGATGCGCCCCGCGCCATTTATAGCAATTTTAATTTTTTGATTTCTATCCATACAATAATTCTATCATAAGTTTTTACTAAAATTACAAACCTCTTTACGAGTTTTTAATTTTTATACCAAAAAACCCTAAAAGATTACTATTTTATGAATTTAAAATTGCGATCAAAGTCTCTCGAATAGCTTGAGGACTTGCACTTCCTTTTGTTTCTTTCATTGCAACACCAATTAGAGAATTTACAGCAGAATCTTTTCCACTCTTAAACTCCTCGACAACTTTCGGATTTTCGCTCACTATTTTTTCCAAAATCTTTTTAAGTGCTTCAGGATCATTTTTTAAAATCCAACCTTTTTCTTCTGCAATTTTTTCTGGATCTCCACCTTCAGTAAATAAAATCGCTAGAGTATCTTTTGTACCACGAGAAGAAAGTTTTCCTGCTTTCAGAAGCTGAATCAATTTTCCAAAATCACTAGGAAACAGCTGACCGAAAGAACCATCACTAGTTTTCATAAGTCCCATCAAATCAGACACTATGTAGTTTGAAGCTAAAATCACACACTCTTTGTCGTCACAAAAATTTTCGATAGTTCTTTCAAAAAAGTTAGCGATGGAAAGGTTTTGTACATACACTTCCACATCAGCTTCTTTGATCCCGTAAACCTCTCGAAGTCTTTTTCTTTTTTCTTCAGGGAGCTCTGGTAATTCTTTTTTTAAATTTTCAACAGAAAATTCTGGAATTAAAGACAATTTAAACTTTGGAATATCTGGTTCTGGAAAATATCTATAATCATGAGCGTCTTCTTTGGTTCTTTGAGAAAAAGTTTTTCCTGTGTTTTCGTCGAAACCTCTTGTTTCTTGAACTACTTTTTCACCCGCTTCAAGCAAAGCGATATGTCTTGAAATTTCGTATTCAATTGCTTTTTCTACAACCTTAAAAGAGTTTAGATTTTTTACTTCTACTTTTGTTCCCAAAACATTTGGATCATCTGAAATTGAAATATTTGCTTCTACTCGCATCTCCCCTTTTTCCATGTTGGCTTCTGAGACATCCAAGTAACGCAAAATCAGCTGAAGCTCACGCGCAAAATCCCCCGCAGTTTTTGCATCGTGGATCACAGGCTCAGTCACAAGTTCCATCAAAGGAAGTGATGAGCGATTGAAATCAACCAAACTATAGTCCCCTTTATCGTGACTAGATTTAGCAGTATCTTCCTCTAAGTGAATTCTTGTAAGCTCTACACCTTTTATATTTCCACCAGAAACAAGTGGGTACTTGTACTGACTGATTTGGTAACCCTTTGGAATATCTGGGTAAAAATAATTCTTTCGATCAAACTCTGTAAAATCCGCGTTTTTACCCCCAACAGCAACCCCTACTTTTAGCACATGCTTTATTGCTTCTTTGTTTGGGAATGGCAAAGTACCAGGATGCCCCATGCAAACTGGGCAGACATTTACGTTTGGTTTTTCTTCGTCTGGGTCGTTTTTACAACCACAAAACATCTTACTTTTGGTTTTAAGATCTGCGTGAATTTCGAGTCCAATTGTTGGGATATACTTCTTTTCCATACCGGTATATGTTAACATCGAAAGTGGTAAAAAAAAACCCATTGTCCTATGGCTTCAGACACACAAAGGATTGAACCAGGGGGAGATCCTCGCATGTACCCTCACCCGAATTCCACCCCCGCACCCGCAGATCTAACTCCGCATAAACGCTGGTGCGAAAGGTGTTCCCAAGAGTTTGATGAATCTGACAACTCGTGCCCTGGCTGTGCCCAGAGCACAGACTAACCCTCCGCTTTATTGCGGAGTATTTTTTTGATAGTATTTTATAAACCAATCGTACTTTATGTCAGAACAGCATACCATTGACTGTACATGCCCGGCGTGCAAAAAAAGGTTTCTAGTCTATGTAGGTACCACAACTACTGAATGCACACGGTGCGGACGTATAATAGACAACCCAACAAAAAGAGAGGGTGAAGATACAAGTGTACAGAATCAAGAAGTTCAACCACAAACCATCTAAAATCCAACTAGTTTGGATTATTTTTTTTATTTTATAAGCTTTACAAGATCGTCTCTAAACTTTTTTATAGAATCGTCATCTAAAACTGAAATAGAAAAAACATCTTTGTTTATTTTTTTAATTTCTTTTATTTTTTTCTCGAGCTCTTCTGGGGTTACCATGTCAGTTTTTGTAAGCACTACTATTTCTTTTTTGTCTGCCATTGTCGGGTCGTACTGTAAAACTTCGTCTCTGATTGTTTTGTAAGAACCTTTTATGTCTTCACTGTCAGCAGGGATAAGGTGTGCTAAAAGTTTGGTACGCTTTATGTGTTTCAAGAATTTGTGTCCCAAACCTTTTCCTTCATTTGCCCCTTCGATGAGCCCTGGGATATCCGCAATGATCACACCGAAACAACTCCCAAGATTTGGCTCAAGTGTTGTAAATTGATAATTCCCTACTTTTGCATGAGCATTTGAAACCGCATTTAAAAGAGAGCTTTTTCCAGCGTTTGGAAATCCCACAAGTCCCACGTCTGCAAACATCTCAAGTTCAATTCTAAAATCCGCTTCTTCCCCAACGGTACCCAAGGTGAATTCTTCTGGTGTTTGGTTAGTAGAACCTTTAAAATGTTCGTTTCCGAGACCCCCACGCCCTCCTTTTAAAATTAATTTTTTCTCACCAACAACATCAAGAGAAAATTTTTCGTAAGTCAATATATTTGTGACAATACTCCCAACTGGCAAATCAATCACCAAATCTTCCCCATCTTTTCCATGACAACTGTCTTTCATGCCCGCTTGACCATCCTGCGCATTAAACTTCTTTTTATTTTTATAGTTTGAAAGTAGTCCAATGTCAGAAACCGCATGGATCAGAACATCTCCTCCTCGCCCACCGTTTCCACCAGATGGACCTGAAAATTCTTTGTTTTTATCATGCCTAAAACGCACAACTCCGTCGCCTCCTTTTCCTGCTTTTATATAAACCTGTAATTCATCAACTAATGCCATATATTTCTTTTATAAATAATCTTTGCTAATCGCTAGTGCTTTTTCTGCCAACTCCACCGCTCCTTCTTTCGAATTTGCAAAAGCTACAAATTTTTTCAAATGACAAAATTTTGCATCTTTTACTCCAGTAATCATCTGCAACTCTTCACCCTCCTTTCCCGCCCACATGTCCGGAAAAGAAAGCCTTGCTTCGAATCCATCTTTTTCTTTTTTTACAGTACGCGCAGAGAAAGAATTTTCATCATAAGGGTGAATTACAAAAAGCACCTCTTTATGTTCCAAGGCTTTTTTCTTCCAAGAAGTTGATGATGTATCTAGCACAACTATTCTTTTATCCTTAGCTGCCTGAAAAGCTTCTTCAAATTTATCTTCTACTTCGACTTGATCAATTGCATGTAAAATTTCTCGAGAAAGAACTTGCTTAGCAATTTCCAGAGCTTCGAAAAAACCTTCATCGAAAGTTTTTTCTTCAGTAGAAGTAGGCATAAAACTTCCAATAACCGCAGAAACAGTAAAAGGAGAAGTGGCTTTATTTGTAGACGTGAAAAGGTCGAACCCATTGTCACCAGCGTCGATTGGCATGATAAGGCGTTCTTCTACAATTTTTGAAGCTCGGGCACTTTTTGCTATTTTTTCACCATACTCTTTCCAAACTAAACCAATACTTGAGTATGGAATACCATTTTCCCTGGGCTCTACTCCAAGCTGGTGGTGATCAAAACGATTTCTTTTTGAGTCATACTCTCTTCCTACATCAACAACAAAATCACCAGAATAAAAGAAGCTACTTTCCCGAGTCCTCACAACTTTCACCTCTTCGCCAGATAAAAAGAGCAAGATTGCTGCAACAGCAAAACAATCGTCAGCATGAAAAGGACCACTGTGAGTTACTATGGTTTTCATTCCGTTAGAAAAAATTTAATAATTGCTTGTAATTCATGATGTTTAATTTAAATTTATTTAATGGTTATTTTTAATACCGCTTGACCTACTTTTTCTAACGGGATTTCATATTATTGTATTCCTTCTAAAACAGTCGAGTAATTTGAAATAAAAGCAGGGACAGCAAAAGCTGCTAACATAAGTGGTAAAACAAACAAAACAACAGTAATGATTAATGTGGTCTTAAAATAAAACTTTATCTTTTTTGCATCTTGTTGTAGAGAGTCTATTTTTGACTCTAAAGCAGATATTTGCGCCTTTAGTTCTTGATCCATCCCGTTAGAAATAGAAAACATGTTTTTTCAAACAAATCTTTCTATAGATTATTTTGCTAATTTTTTTTCAACCTAGGACTTAATTTTCCCGTTTTCGTTTAATTTCTAACGGGATCCATAGCGCAATCATAGCAAATTTAGTCGAGTTTCAAAAGCCGACCCTCTCTTTTCACATAAGCAAACATTTTGTAGAAAAAGAAAATCATAGCAGTCATATACAAAAACCCCAATATCAAACCTTTAGTCAAAAGAACCAAAGGAAGTGTCCCTGTGTTTATAACTTCCCTCATTCCTTCAAATACGTATGTCGATGGGAGTATGTAAGCTATGAATTGCAAAGATTCTGGAAGAGCAGAAACTGGGTAAAATACCGCACTAAAAGGTTGAACAAGGAAAATTAAACCGAAAGCTAAAATTTGAGCCGACGTACCGAAACGCAAGATTATTGCCATATTAAAAAGCCCCATAGCAAAACCAAACATCATAAGTACTGCAAGAAAAGGTAAAAAATAAAAACCTAAAGAGAAAATAGAGTAATGATACAAAAGAATACTCAACACAGAAACAACAAGCAAAACTCCAGCAAGCCTGATGATCCCTAAGATAACTGTTGATGCTAAAAATTCAGCTATCGTAAGTGGAGTAACAAAAAGATTTAAAAAGTTTCTCTCCCAAACATCTTCTAAGAAAGTAATAGCAACCGCTCCCTGCATTCTCTGTAAAAGCTCCCAAAGGATGATCGCCCCCAGGAGAACTGAGACAATGTTTACATTATTAAAACTAATTCCTTGTAAATACACAGTCAAAAAACCCCAAGTCAAAAGTGTAACTACTGGCCAAAATAAAATATCTAAAAGCCTTGGGAGACTTCTCTTAAAAAGATATAGGTGCCTTATAACTAATGCATTTATTCTGTGTATTTTCATCCCGTTTAGAGGCAGGTCGCTGTCAGCGAACCATGCTTAAAAATTATATTAATAATTTTTACTTTAATTTTCATACTTTAATTTCATCTATTATTAAATAGTGACCGCGGCCTCTAACGGGATTGAATTATTCATCTTCACGAGCAATTTCCAAAAACACCTCATTTAGATCCGATCGTCCAAATTTTTCAACAAGCTCTTTTGGTGTGCCAATTTCTTTTATTTTCCCCTTGTTTATAAAAATTACCGAATCACAAATCTCTTCAATTTCTGCCATATTGTGTGAAGTATAAACAATCGAAACACCTCTCTCTTTTTGGATCTTTTTCAAAATTTTTCTAGTCTTATCTGCAATATCTGGATCCAGAGAAGCAGTTGCTTCGTCTAAAAGTAGAAGTGCGGGATCATTTAAAAAAGCTTTTGTCAGGTTTACCCTTGTAAGTTGTCCTGTCGAAAGAGAAGGTGTTTTCTTTGTAAGTAAATGCTCAATTTCAAAATACTTACCTAATTCTTTAATTTTTTGATCTGGATTTGGTACTCCGTAAAGCCTTGCGAACGTACGCAAATTCTCAATAACAGTAAGACCCATCGGAAGCGAAACATACGGTGAAGAAAAATTCACTTTTGAAAGTATAGCTTCTCGATCTGTTGCCATATGTTTTCCAAAAATCACAACATCGCCACTTGTGGGAGTAATTAAATCCAAAAGCATTTGAATCGTGGTTGTTTTCCCCGCTCCATTTGGACCCAGGAGCGCTGTAATTTTCCCTTCTTCAATTGAAAGAGAAAGATTATCAACAGCTCGAAAAGTGCCGAAATCTTTTACAAGATTTTTTGTCTCAATTACATATTTCATTTATCTGACGTCTTTTACAAGAATTGTTTTATAAATATCGAGCACTGCAAAAAGAAAACTGATCGTTATTGGCCCCAGAATAAAACCTAGTGCTCCAAAAAAACTAATACCTCCCAAAGCCGAAAGAAGAATTAAAAGCGGATGAATCTTGATTCCACTTCCAACAAGCTTAGGACCAAGAAGATTGTCAATGAGACCAACCGCCAAAGCTCCCCAAATAAGAAGACCTATTGCGTGTGTAGAGTCGCCCATAAAAAATAGAAATAAAATCGCAGGCATCAACACAAGAGAAGTTCCAAGACCTGGAATCAAAGCAGCGACCATTGCAACCCCTCCCCAAAGTACAGGTGAAGGAACTCCAAATATAGAAAAGCCAACAATACAAAGTACTCCCTGGATTATTGCTACAAGAATCGAGCCCTTAGCAATCGACATGACTGCTAAATGAAGTTTAGTTAAAATCAACTCATCCCTTTCGTCTTTGAATGGGCTTATTTCAACAATGTATTGTTTTAATTTTTCGCCATCGCGAACTAAAAAATAAAACGCAATTAAAAACAAAAATACATTTACAAAAAATTTTGCGAGTCCTGAAAAAATTCCACCGAAATTTCCCTTAAGCCAAGATAAAGCGCCGAGAATATAACTTTCGGTATCAGCTATATCAAAAACAGGCTTGTTTATTTCAATTGGAGAGAATGTAACCAATAAGCGATTAGCGGTTTCTGTTACCCTACTTACAACACCGTCACCGTTTAAAGCATTAAGAGAATTGTCGTACAAAGCTTTTACTTCGTCAGAGAGCTGTACACCAAAAAATATAAAAGGTACTAAAACCAAAACAATAACTGAAAAAACTGTAAACAAAGCAGACAAAGATTCATGACGAAGAAGTTTTTTTCTAAAAAATTGATGAATTGGTGAAAAAATAACAGCAAAAATACTAGCGACAATAAGCACATAAATATAAGGTTCAAGCACTTTAAAAGACAAGAACAAGGCTCCCGCTAAGAGGATAAAAAATAGATATATTTCAAGTTTTATATCCTGCATTACTTTTGTATTATAAAACAAAAGAAAATTCAAAAAACAGCCTGAAACTACCTCTTTTTCCTTATCTTAGGCTTTTCAACATCCGGAACTTCCAAGATCTTACTTTCCCTTTTAGCTATAGCAAACACTCGTTGAATATACCTTAATATATGGTGTCCAACAAAATAATGCGTAATCAACAGAAACAATCCTAAAAAGATAATGAGAGACAGTACCAACACAATATTATCTTTTAGAAACTTAGTCAGAATTAATGGGGGTTTAACATCAATAGACGCATCTCTAATGTTACCGGCTTTATCAACCGCTCTAACTATAACGCGCAGATTTCCACCCGCTTTTAATGGTACCTGAAACGGACTTTCCGCTTGTGTAAATACAGGAGATTCGCTTACAGCTTGAGCTTTATCTATTACCCCTACCTCATAGTGATCTATTCCTGAAAGATTGTCTGAAGTGAAAAATGACACCAATGTTCTTTCTACTAACACAGACGCTGCAACTAAATAATTTACTTCTGGTTTAAATTTTGCAGGAGGTGTGGTGTCAACACGAACAAGAAAGTGTCCGGTCGTACCCCACGCACCCCTTTTTACAGCTTTTATATGAAAGTACCACAAACCATCGGAAAGATTTTCAAAAGATTTAGAAGTTTCATTAGAGTTAATTACACTTTCGGGAATTGTGTTTGGTTTATTATCCAAAACAAAACTAAAACCTTCCACACCGGAATCCCGATCCCAAGAAATAATAGGACTATTGTTATTGTACCAAGAACCTTGAAATGGATGCGTCTCTGAAAAAACACTGACTCCCTCTGGGGATTTTGGCACGATAGAATATTCTGCACGCCCTAAATCAATTTCAGTTTTTGTGCCTAATCCATCATTTAACAAAACCGCTGAATTAGAGCTGATTCTTATGTTTGCTTTTCCAGCTTTTAAAGCCTTAAAAGAAACTGTGCCTATAAGCCCTGAACTTGTCATAATACCGTTTGGTACCACACCAATGTAACTTGCAACACCAGCTGTATTGTCATATTTAGGAGGTTCTACCCAAACACCGATAATAGAAGCCCCACTCGAAGGCTTAATAATCATCAACCTGTCTTTATCGAAAACTAACCTAGTCTCAATCCCGTTTACGTTTTGCCCTTTTGTATTTAAAATTATTGGAACATCAAAAACAGCTCCCTCAGTAAAACTGCCGGATGTTGGAGAAAGAGAAATTTCTACCCTAGGAACTAATTTTGAAGCATCAATTGTCTGAGAACTTGCATTAAAAGGAATAAAAATAAAACTAAAAAAAACAAAAATAGCTAAGTATTTGGATATATTATTTTTATTTAAAAAATTTATCATAATGAATCGATGTCTTTAATTTCTTTAGTTATTGCTTTTTCAGCATAATCCAAATGTTCCTTTATTGTATCAATCTGTGCTTGTTTTTCACCAAGAGTGCTCTCTTTCCCTAAATTCTTAGGCGACACATCTTTACGCAAAATATTGAAAGATTCATGTAAAACATCTTCGGCTTGATGAACTTCTTTTTTTACCAGAGGTGTGATGTTTTTATTTTTATAAAACCTTGAGACAAATCTAAATATGAGATAAGAAATTAATAAGATAATAATAAGCAAAAACAACCAAATCCATAGACTCATATCAGAAAAGAAATTTCCAAAAATAATAGTAATTTGATTTGAAACCAAACTCTTATCTCCGTCATCGGCAATCATTGTAGCTGTCACACTGTAAGATCCGTGTTTAATGATACGAGGAACTAACGTGGTGAAACCTCCATCTTCATCTGCGTTTCCAGTAATAAATATCTTTGAGCCGTCTTGTGCCACAAACGTTAGAAGCACTTGGGATTTTGGATATTCAGAAACACCAACAATTGCGGGCTCGCCGTATTTATTTCCATAAACAATTTCTGGTGCTTTTAATGAAATTTTTGCAGGCTCTGGTTCCGGTGCTAAAACTGGCACAGGTTCTGGTTTCTTTTCAGGTACTACTGGTTTTACACTCGCTTCTTTAATTGTAAAAGTAGCACCAGTGAGCCCTTTGGTTACATCTGTACCTTGACCATCGTTAGCTAAAACCTGGCCGGTTTGGAAAGAAATACTTCCAGTTCCTGTTTTTAAAGCTTTTAAATTTAAAGTTACAATCCCTCCACTACTTCCAGTAAAACCATTCAAAGCTACCCCTTCAAAACGTGCAGTCCCTGACGATTTTGTAAAAGAAGGCTCAGTAACCCAAAAATTTAAAACTGAAGATGCCTTAGAAATTGATTCGATTTCAAAAAACCCTGGTGGAACAAGTAAGTTTCCAGAAACAGCGTTGATTGACGAATCACTTGAAACAACCACTTTTACACTTATTCGATTGCCTGCTTCTACAACAAAATTTGACGGACTAACAGAAAGACTTGCACCAAAAGCAATCCCAGGGAAAAGAAAAAAAAGAGCAAATAATTTTATGAAACTATTTTTTCTCATATTTTTTTCTAAGCCAAAATTTTAAAATAATTCGGAAGATCATTGCTATAATTATAACGTACAAAAGATTAAAATAATTAAATGAGTTATTTATCACAACAACACGCTTATTACCATCGAGGTCTAAAGCTTTAACATATATACGTTTTTTAAGAGACTGATCTTTTAGAAGGTAAGGACTTTCTGCTTTTTTAAAGAAACTCAAAAAACCTTCTCTGACTTCATAGTACTTAATACCCTTACCTTTATCTTGTGCAGAAAAAACAAGAAAATTTTGTCCTTCATAAATTTCACCATCGCTACTTATGTACGGAGTAAAAATCTCTGGCGGTACATTATCCACCAACACCTCTTGTGACTCAACAAACAAATCTTTAGAAATATCAAAGTTGAAATTATTTTTTTTCACCACAGCACTACCCCCATCGCCATCATTTCTCAAGACCTGCACATCACCTAAAACAATATCTGACTTGCCATCCTTTTTAGCTTCTAAAAGTACAGAAAAAAGATACTTTTCTTTACCTGTGATACCAAGAGGAGTAATACCAGAGAATCCAATCTTATTTTCTGATATTAAAGTAGGCTTTTCTACCCAAAAATTCATCACGGAATTTCCTTCTCTAATTTCTTTTACTTCAAGAACCTTATCTTGGAACACCAAACTTCCTTCCAGTGCATTCACAGTATCTTTTTCAGTATCCAAAAACACCTCAACTACAAACAATTCACCAATTTTAAAATTGTTTTTTTCTGACTCAATAGAAATAACCGCGGCTAAACTTTTTAATGGTAGAAAACATAAAAACAACAAAAAAACAGTCTGTAGTAATTTTTTTCTGATTAATTGTTTATTGTTTATTGTCATTTGTTTTTACCCTGTCCAATTAAAGGCCATTATACTAAAGTCTACTAGATCTACTTTTCCATCTCCATTCAATTTTTCTTTCTCTGTATTTACAAAAACAAGACTCAAAGGTTTTTTATACCAAAAACCTGCTATAGAGAAGTCTACAAGATTTACCTTACAATCACCATTTAAATCAGCCCTAACGGCGCATTTTTTCGTAGGATCTAAAGAAATATTTTCAGTACCAACTTTAAAATTTACAATATTACTAAAATAACTAAATTCATTGTTTACGGAGGCTTTTGATTTTGTAGAGTGATTACCAATTTCAAGAACTGAACTATCAAAATTTAAAAGGTATATTCCACTACTGTCACTTTTTTGATTTACAAAAATTTCATTTTCTGAATTTACATTAATGATAACATTTGCGGATGGAGCACTTTGTCCAAAAATTGCAATAGTGTCTCCTTGTTTTACTTGTTTTTTGTCTACAGCAATCGTTGGAGCAATAAAAATTCCACCAATTCGAGTCAAAACACCGGACGTAATGTATATAGGAAAAGTAAAAGGACTTGATCTTCTCCCAGAAGAATCTTCACCATAAACAGCAAAAGTATAATTTCCAGAAGAGAGCCCTGTTAGATTAGCTGTGAAATTACTATCAGGACCAGCAATTGTTGTAAGCACAAGCTGACCGTCTTTTAAAATACTAACCTTACTTAATGGATATGCTCGTCCAGAAAAAATCACTCCCGTGTCAGCAGAACCCTCTTCATCGTCATCTCCTCCGCCCCCACCTCCACCCCCACCCCCTCCTCCACCTGGAGTACTCGCCACAGGAGTAGAAGAAATTTCAGTAGAAGTAGCGATCGCGTTTCCAAAAGCATCTTTTACTACGATCACAAAATAATAAGTAGTACCATTTGTGAGAGAAGCTCTAGTCGAAGAAGTCACACCACCGACATTCGTATATGTGTATGGACCAGCAGAGGCCGTTGATTGACCAACATCATAGCTAGTTGCAGTCCAACCAGAAAAACCCGTAGAAGCAGTCCAAGACAGAGCAACAGAACCATCACCAGCTGTAGCTGAAAGAGAGGGGGTTGAAGCAAATGGAAACTTTAAAAATCCAGCCCCCACCTTAAAAGAAAGTGAGTCACTTACTCCTAAAGCAATTTCCGCCATAGTACTCCAAAGTTTAAATCCACTACTTTCTGAATATCCAGCTCCGCCTGGAGCTATCACAGGATCAAGCACCTTAAATGAACTCGATGTAAATTCATCAGCCAAGGCAAAAGACGAAATCAAAAAAATAAAAATAACAGCAAAATACCGGGCTTTAGATCTAAAAGAAAAATTCATATTTATACTTATAATAATATCGCAAAAAAACAAAAAACGCATGAGAAAATCATGCGTTTTTTGTTTTTAAATTTTAGTTTCCAAGATTGACCGAAGCAACCTCCACAATCACATTTGCTACAGGGTCATATAGATATGCTTTTCTTGCTACAGTATAAAGAAGTACCTGATCACCAACTTTTGCTTTTGCAAAAAATGGTTGATCTTTTAAATTTTCAATACTTGTAATTTCTGCAAGTGTTGGTAACTCCCCCTGAGGAAGGTCAATTAATTTTTCTACTTTTACAACCAAGCTTTCAATCTTTTCTCTATTTAAAGCATCAGGGTCTTTAAGACTTGAGCGATACTGAATAAAAAAGAATACGCTCAACAAAGCGGCAACTACCAAAAGAATAGTAACGATTTTTGTAATTTTTTTACTCTTATTTAGCACCTCGCTCGAAATATTTATATTTTCTTCAGACATTTTTTTTAAAAATAATTTTTTAATTAATTACTACTATCTAAATTAATCGGCGCCACTTCTAAAATCTTGTTAGCAACAGGATCATAGAGAAATGCTTTTTTTGACTGAGGGTAAAGTAAAACCTTGTCCCCTTCTTTAGCTTTCGTAAAAAAAGGCTGTCCTTTTAGCTCTTCCGGATCGCTAACTGTTGCAATCACCGGCACCTCTCCTTCTGGCAACACAATAAGCTTTCGTACTGCTACAACAAGCTCAGTTGCTTCTTTTAAATTAGCATCTTCTGTAGAACTTTGAACCTCAGTTTTTTTTCCATAAAAATAAAAAGCAATAAGTACAAAGACAACGAGCAAACCAATTAAAATAATATTTTTTTTATTTAACATAATTTATTTATTTTCATTAAAATTTAAAGACGACGCGTTGATAATCATATTATCATCTGGGTTATATATGTAAACTTTCTGCGCCTTTCCATAAAGCAAAACCATGTCCCCTTTCTTTGCATCTGCAAAAAAAGGCTGGTCCCGAAGCATGTCTACATCATCGACTATAGCAAGACTCGGTAATTCCCCTTGAGGTAAATCAATAATTTTTTCTACCTTTTCAACAACCTCCTTAACTTTCTTTTCATTTGCTTCTGCAGAATTTCCCCCTAATCTTTTTGACCTTACAAAAAGAAACAGCCCGATCAAAGAAACAATCACTAGAGCAATCGCAAGAATTTTAGTTGATGTAAAAAATTTATTTTTATTTTTTACAGAAATTTCTACTTCTTCGACAGACTCAATAGTTTCAAAAGTCTCTACCGAAACCCCAGTTTCTAACGCCTCAAAAACAACAGGTTCTTCTTGAGGAAGAATAACCGAGGACTTTTTCTTTACTGTTTCTTTTTTTTTACGAGGTACTTTATTCATCGTCTACTTCTAAACTTTTATCTATTTCACCCCCTACATTTATTGGAGCCACTTCAAGAACTTTTTTTGCTACGGGATCATAAAGAAAAGCTTTTTTTGCTACTGGATATAAAAGCACCTTGTCCCCCACCTTTGCTTTTGCAAAAAAAGGTTTATCTTTCAATTTTTCTGGATCACTGACAGTTGCAACAGTTGGAATTTCACCCTTGGGAAGCAAAATAAATCTTCCGACTTCCGCCGCCAAATCTTTTGACTCTTCTTCAGCTAAAGCGTCTGGGTTTGCTTCTAGTCGAGCATTTTTCATATGCAAATAGACAGCAAAAGAAATAGCTCCTACGAGCAAAATCGCGAGCAACAAATTTAATCTTTTACCAGAAAAAAGTTTCATAGCTAGATTTTACCACACTAAAAATAATTTAAAAATCTTCTTTATATTGTGTGTGGATTTTATCGTATACAAACCCAGAAACTTCTCTAATAGATTTGATCAAATCATCTACACTTCCTCCCTTTGTCATAACACACACAAGTTGTGGGTGTTTAGGATAATAGACAATTCCACAATCATGGAACTGCTGAAGACCGTCTTTTGTTTTTCTTTCACCAAACTTATGGGACACTGTAATCCCTGTCGGTATTACTGAGCGGAGCCCATCAGTAAAACTGGTTTCAGACAAAAGTTTTAAAGCATACTCAGAATTTTTTTGAGAAAGAAAAGAGCTGTTGAACAAGATTCTAAAAAACACACTGTACTGTTTTGTGGTAAGTCTTGCATTTGGATCAGTAATAAGCTTAGGGTCTACACCTAAAAGAACATACAAATCCTCTTGGTATTTTCTTGGAAGCCTTTCAAATAAAAGCACCAAAGCTTGGTTGTCTGAATACTTGATCATGCTTTCTAAGAGCTCTTGAGCGGTGTAAGTTTTTCCTTCTTCCAAAGGCACAGCTGGCGCAAACTGTTGTGTATAACCCACATCTATCTTTTTCTTAAACTCAAATTTTTCTTCTAAAATCTTTGGGTTGTCTTCTGACCATTTTAAATAAGCAATAAGCATAGGAACCTTAAGTAGACTTGCTGGAGCAAAAGAAAAATTTTGATCCACTCCAATCACTGGTCCATTGTTTAGATCTCTTACGTAAACTGAAATATCATTAACATTATTTTTTTGCTCAGTA
>JAUPVJ010000008.1 GCA_030917145.1 Patescibacteria group bacterium | reverse complement strand
TTAAGTTAATCTCGAATACCTCTTAGGGCAAGTCCCTCAATTTTGTAAGGTTTTTGGGAAAGCTTTTTCCAAAAGCTGTCTTTAGTCAAGACACCGGAATCAAAACAAGAAACTTGTCTCTTTTTTAGAGTTGGTTTCAAATACGCGAACTTTATTTTGCGTATTTCTAATAATTATGAGCTTTTAGCTCAAAGTCAAAAATGTATAAAGGTAATTCAAGTGGTAGTAGAGGAGGCTCTTCTCATGGAGGAGCTCCAAGAAGTGGAGGTTTTAATCGTTCAAACAGTGGAGGAAGTCGACCGTCTGCGCCTCGATCTGGAGGAAGTTCTTTTGGTGCACGAACATCAGGAGGAAGTCACTCTGGGGGAGCGCGATCCGGTGGAAGTTCTTATGGTTCACGCCCTTCATCTGGATCAGGGTTTAGAGGAGCTCGCCCGGGACGATCTGGAGGAGGAAGCCGAGTAGGTTTGCGTGGTGCTCCCAGAAAAAGATGTGGTGGAGGTCAAAGAATCGACAGTAATAGATTTATAAACAAAGCGATTGTTTCAACTGAGCCTGTAAAAGAGTATGTTTCAAAACACACTTTCGCAGATTTTCCTGTAGAAGAGCGATTAAAGCAAAATGTAATTACTAAAGGTTACAAGACTCCAACCCCGATTCAAGATCAGGCAATTCCTGAAGTTTTGAAAGGAATCGATGTTGTAGGTCTTGCAAACACAGGTACTGGAAAAACGGCTGCGTTTTTGATTCCTTTAATTGATAAAGTTCTAAAAAATCCAAAAGAAGAAGTTCTTGTGGTGATCCCAACTCGTGAGCTTGCGATTCAAATTGAAGACGAACTTCGAGCCTTTACAAAAGGTCTTGGGATTTATTCTGTGGTTTGTGTCGGTGGAGCAAATATTGTGCCTCAACTAAAAGCTCTTCGGTACCAAAACAACTTTGTGATTGGAACTCCGGGAAGATTGAAAGACTTGATTGAGAGAAAAGCTTTGAAGCTTACAAACTTTAAAACAGTAGTTTTAGACGAAGCTGACAGAATGCTAGACATGGGATTCGTAAATGACATCAAATACATGATGAGTCTAATGTCATCAGAGCGACAAACTCTCTTCTTTTCAGCGACAGTTTCTCCAGAAATCCAAGGACTAATTTCAAAGTTTTTGAAAAACCCAGTTACGATTTCTGTAAAAACAGGAGACACTTCTATGAGTGTTGATCAAGATGTGGTACGAATGAAAGAAGGGAAAAATAAAATCGACATGCTTCATGATCTTTTGATCACTCCTGGATTTGATAAAGTTTTAGTTTTCGGAAAAACAAAACATGGAGTAGAACGCTTAACACAAGATTTGATCAAGAGGGGAATTAAAGCTGAGTCAATTCATGGAAACAAAACTCATGGAAAAAGACAAAAAGCTCTTTCTCTTTTTAAATCTCACCATGTTCAAGTTTTGGTTGCTACCGACGTCGCAGCTCGAGGGCTCGACATCGCTGGAGTTACTCATGTGATCAATTATGATCTTCCTGCGACATACGATGATTATGTGCACCGAATCGGCCGAACAGGACGAGGAGGAAACACTGGCAAAGCTCTAACTTTCGTAGATTAAGATTTTTTAAAAAAGCCGTGTTGCGCCTCTGGCGCAACACGGCTTTTTGTTGTAAGGTGGGGGAAGTATGAAACCCAAAGCTCAAAGACAATACCGCTGGTTCGTCTCTGTCGACGACAAAACAAACGGATTCATTTACACCAATCTCGGTCACGGCTGGTACACGGCGACTTACGAAGATCAAAGGTGCTCTGATGGAGAAGTGAGAAACTTGTGGGAGTTATCGAAAGAAAGATTGGAACAGCTTCGAGAGTTGTCAAAGCGAGTAACAATTTCTTTTTTGGTCTTTCGGCAATTTGATGGAGGTGCGTATGTTCTGGTACGAGAAAAGAGTGTGAAAGTTGAAAAACCTGTATTTCCACTTACTCAACCAAAGCAAGAATGGCCCGATACGGATAATGGCGAACCGCCTCCGTTTTAAATTCCTAACTGAAAAATGTTAGGAATTATTTTTTTTAATATATTTTCTTATGTCTTCAAAAGTTCCACCAACTTTTTTTCCAGGATTAAAAATATAATTTGGATCAAAGATTTCTTTTGTTTGTTTAAAAAGAGCAACAACTGAATCGCCAAACATTTGTGTAAGGAACGGTGTTCGAATTATTCCATCGTTGTGTTCAGCTGTGATTGAGCCATGGTATTCATTTACAAGATCGTAGACTTTTTTAGAGAGATCTAGAATTGTGTCTGCAGAAATTGGGGACCCTAAATCCATAAGGGGGATTATGTGAAAGTTTCCGTTTCCAGCATGTCCCGCGATTGTGTAGATTAGTTTATATTCTTTTAAAAGTTTTTGGAGCTTCGGAAGCATTTGTGGTAAGTGTTCTGGTTTTACAATTATGTCGTCGATAAAAGGAGCTGTCTTTTTTCCCTTTACGTGTTTTCGAAGCATATTGAAACTTTCTCTTCGGATTTTCCAATATTTGTTTGCTTCTTCGCCATCGTGAGCGATTCTCATCTTGTACCCAAAGTGTCTGATTTGTTCTCTTACACTAATGAGCTTGTCAGTAACTTGTCTGTCTGATTGCCCAGAAAATTCAATAAGTAAAATCAGTTTTGGTACTCCACCAGAAAGCATCATTAAAACTTCAGGAATAAATTTTATTCCAAGTTTTATAGCTCCAAAAAAACCAAGCTGTTTAAAGAAATCAAAAAAGAATTTTACAGCAAGTTTCATGCTGTAGTCATCGTAACTTTCCAGACTGTCGGGATTAAAAGGGAGAATTTCGTTTACTATGTTTGAGAGGTTTTTTATATCTGGCATAAAAACCGCGAGTACGTTTGAGCAAGGTTCTAGTGGCACAAGACGAAATTTTATTTCGGTTACAATTCCAAGTGTTCCTTGGCTACCTGTGATTATTTTGTTTATATCAAAAACTCTTTTTTTGCTGTCCCAAACATTCCAAAGATAGTAACCTGCGGAATTTTTTGAAACATCTGGTTTTGCTCCTTTTATTTCATCTAAATTTTCCGAAATTAGTTTCCAAAGTTTTTTGTAAAGTTCACCTTCGAAACCTCCTTTTAGAATTTTTTCATTTAGCTCAGCTTCTGTGAGTGCTTTTGTTTCGTATTCATTTCCATCGCTTAAAACAACTTTGAGTCCTTCCACGTAGTTTTCTACCTTTCCAAACTTAATTGTTTTTTCTCCTCCAGAGTTGTTTGCTACCATTCCTCCGATCGCACAGATTTCTTTTGAGGCTGTGAAGGCGGGCATGATCTTGTGAATTTCTAAAGTTCTTTTTTCAAAATCTCTATAAAAACATCCAGGCTCTGCGATTGCGTAACCCTCTTCGACTTCTTTTATTTTGTTCATGTGTTGTGTGAAATCTAGGATGATTGAGCTACCTATCGCTCCTCCAGACATACAAGTACCAGCAGAGCGCGCCGTGATTGAAAGAGTAGGGTCTTTTGTTTTATTTTCGTTTACAAATCTAACAATCGTTTTTACATCTTCAGTGTCTTTTGGGAAACAAACTACTTTTGGTCTCATCTCAAAAAGACTTGCGTCGTGCGAGTATAAAGTCAGTGCGCTATCGGAGACATCTATCTCTCCTTTTATTTTTAAAGATGTAAATATATTTTCCATTTCTTAATTATACAGTGTTTCTAAGTATTTTTTAAATATAAAAATACTCTCAACTGTTAAAGTTGAGAGCTTGCGCGAGCACTGGTGCCCCAAGGGATTTTGCGGGCACCACCGTTAAGTGGATACCAAGTGGCTCGGCCGCCACGAATTTTTTTCGGTGGGGGAGCGCGCCGTGCGCGCTTGCGAACCGGATCAGTGATTTCTTGTGCCGGAATTTTTCCGGAAGCTGGATAGAGCGTTTTGTGGATATGTGTTTGTTGGGCATCTCCACCACGCACGCGACTCCAGAGAGTTCTGAAGGGTTTGAATAATGAGCGGATCATAACGAATTTAACTATATAACTCATCTTTAAAAAGTCAACACGTGTGAAATATGCTAAAATTTAGACATGGTAAAAGCAATTATCTTCGATATTTTTGGAGTTTTTTATAAACCAAAGTTTTTGGTTGCAGGTACTTACGATGAGAAAATGATTGCTTTAGTAAAAGAATTAAAATCTAAAGGTTTAAAAGTTTTTGCAATTTCAAACAGTTTTGATTCTTTTGCACCTCTTCATGAGGTTTTCGATAAAATATATTTTGCAGGTGAAATTGGTTTTTATAAACCAGACCCCGAACCTTTCTTGTATGTGCTTAAAAAAGAAAATTTAACTCCTGAAGAATGTGTCTATTTTGATGATTCAAAAAGTAATGTGGATGGGGGAAGAAAAGTTTTAATTCCTTCATTTCTCTTTGAAAGTGTGGATGAAACAACAAGAGTTTTAAAAGAGGAGTTTAAGATTTCCTTTTAACGATCAATAGAATTGCGAAAAGTGCGTTCGTAAGTACTAGTGTTGCTGGGTACAAGGCTGTCGTGACTGTAATTTGGTCAAAAGAAATAATTGCAATAATCCAAATAAAAGTATATGCAATATATACTGAGAGTGTCTCCTCGTATGGTTTTTTTAGAGATTTTCTCACTGTAGGTATAAAGGCAATTGTATCAATGATACTTATGAGGATTATAGAATATAACGGATTTTTTGTGATGATCCATAAGAGAATTCCTATAAGTGCTCCAGATAAACAAAACCAATCGATCTTGGTTATATTCTTCTCTCCTCTTTTTATAGAAAGTATTATTACAACTAATGTTAAAACCGAGGCAATGCCGGCGGTCAGGCTTCCAAATCCCGCCCCTTCTTTTATTTGAGCCACAAATGAAATTCCTGTTAATAGTCCCCACATAATCCAAGAAAAGATATGTGGTTTTGTCTTGCCTAAAAAGATATCTTTAATATAAGGAACATAAACAATTATAGATACGGCGCTAGCAACTACGGTAAGGATGGTTTTATAGTCCATTATTTTTTAATTATTTTTACCACCACTCTGTCTTTGAGGTTTTCTGTTTCAATTTTTTCTATACTTTCTATTTTTCCACCAAGTTGCCTGATTTCATTTTCATTTTCTCGAGGATCTTCTTTTGTTCCTTTTTGTGCTAACAAAATCCCGTCTTTTTTTAGAAGAGGGAGTGCGTACTTGGTAAGATCTAGAAGCCTTGTCACTGCGCGAGCTGTGGCTACATCGTATGTTCCTTTGTAGTCTGTGTGCATTCCGACTTCTTCTGCTCGAGCGTTTACAATTTCAAGATTTGAAAGACTAAGAGTTTCTTTTATATGTTCTAAGAACTTACATTTTTTACCAACTGATTCGACAAGGGTTACTTCAATGTCTGATCTCATTATTGCAAGAGGAATTCCAGGGAATCCAGCACCGCTTCCAATGTCCACAAGTTTTTTTGTTGTCTCAGGGATGAAAGGTAAAAGAGTGAGAGAGTCAGCAAAGTGCTTTAAGAGAATTTCTTCTTCGGTCCTGATTGCTGTGAGATTTATGTTTTCATTCCAAATTAAAAGTTCTTTGGTGTATATTTCAAAAAGCTCGGTCTGTTCCGGTGTCAGTTTGATATTTAGCTCTTTTTCCACAATGTTGATTTTCATAGGTATAGATTATAGGCAAATACCCTTAATTGCAATTTAATTTCTTTAGGTGTAATTTTAGGGAATAATCGATATTAAAAAAATATGAAATTAAATAAAAGAGAGATTGTTTTGGTTTGTGTGTCTGTATTAGCGTCTTTGGTTGTTTCTTTGATTGCAGGGTTTTTGTACATAAATAAACTTGAAAAAGATCATAAAAATCAGTTAGTAAAAGATTATTACGAGACAGAAAACTTGGTACATGTGAGTCCTCACGGCCTTCGACTTAAGATGGATCAAGGGCAGTTTGAAGGTGTTCTTGTGGATTTGAGGAGCGCGGAAGAATATGAAGCGGGGCACATCACAGGAGCTATCAATATTCCTGCTTATAAAGATAGATTTACTTCTGATTATGGAGCTGTAGAGAGAATCGTTTCTGAGTTTAAAAAAATAGATAAGGATAAAGAAATAATTGTCTACTGTTATTCAGTAGCGTGTATGACTGGAAGAAAAGTTGGTAAAATGCTTACTGATCAGGGAATTTTTGTAAAACATTTAAACATTGGATGGAATGAATGGAAAAATGATTGGCGAAGTTGGAACCATGAGCATGAATGGTACACGACTTGGGCGGAGCAATATATTACAAGAGGTAAAGAAGTAGGTGAGATAAAAGTAAAAAAAGAATTTGAAAACAAAGGCTGTCCAGCAGATGGATTTGGGTGCTAAAGATTTAGAGATTTTGCTTTTTAAAAAGCAAAATAAAAAGTCTGCAAAAGGTGCAGAGCGTTTTTTCAAGTGTGGAAAAGGTCAATACGGAGAAGGAGACAAGTTTTTAGGGGTTAGTGTGCCAGAATGCCGAAAAATTGCGAAGCATTTTTTTGGCATTTCTTTATCTGACATTGAAAAGCTTCTCCAAAATCCTTGGCATGAAGTGCGCTTGGTTTCTCTGTTTCTTTTGATTGAACATTTTCGTGTTTCAAATGAAAAAGAGCAAAAGAAGATCTTTGATTTCTATCTGAAAAATACAAAGTATATAAATAATTGGGATTTAGTAGACACTTCTGTGTATAAAATTGTCGGTGAATTTCTTTTAGAAAAAGATAGAATTGTCTTGTATTCTTTGGCGCAGTCAAAAAGTCTGTGGGAAAGACGAATGTCTATTGTTGCGACTTATCGTTTTATAAAAAACGGAGATTTTAAAGACGCACTAGAAATTTCAAAAATTCTTTCAAAAGACAGCGAAGATTTGATCCACAAAGCTTGTGGTTGGATGCTTCGAGAAGTGGGGAAGAAAGATAAAAAAGTTTTGAGTAAATTTTTAGATAATAATTTTAAAATCCTTCCTCGTACAACACTTCGGTACGCAATAGAAAGAATGGATGAAAAAGAAAGAAAATATTTTTTGAAAAGAGTGTAAAAAAACTATAATCTTTTGTAATTTTTTGTTATAATTTTACAAAATGAACAAACCTCAGAATTTAAAAGAATATGTTTTGACACTTCGGAAATTTAATCCAACTATCTCGGATGTAAATTTAACTTTGTACCTCTCTTCGCTTGGATATTCTCCAGAAGAAATTATGGAAGCATTTGTAGAAGGTGAGCCGAGGCTTACCTCTGGTACAGATGATTTAGAATTGGAAGCGCCAAAAAAAGAGGTTGTGGAGACTTCTCTTCCTGTGCCTCCTCCCGCATCTTTTATTCCACCAGCGGTTGTGGCTACCGCTCCACCCGTAGCGCCTGTGGTTTTTGAACCAGTTCCGACTCCGACACCAGTCTCAATACCTGTACCGGAACCAATAATAATTACTTTAGAAGTGCAAGTTTCAACCCCTGTTTCTGTTGTACCTACTCCACCACCAAAAAAAATCGAAGTAACTCCAATATCAACAGCGATTCATGCCCCTGTGTTTGTGCCATCTTTAAATCCAAAACCTTTCCCACGTTATGAGGAGCCAAATTTTACTTCTCCAAGTGATCGAAAGGAAAGTCCTCATTTTGTTTCGAGCACTCCTGTACCACAGGCTGTGCCTCCACAAAATTTAGAAACTCCAAAATCACCATTTGCGTACCCAAATAGAGCAGATGAAAATTTTCATTCGGCTTTTGTTCCACAATCTTTGGATGGAAAAGTTTTCCCACCTAAAAATTTAAATTCATTTGAGGTCGGCGAAAGTGTGCCTGTAAAAAAAGGAGGATTTGTTTTTTCAAAAATATTTTCAACTTTTTTTGTTTTACTTTTTTTGGCAGGCTTAGCTTACGGGTACTTTGAATATGTTGATGGTGTGTATGTGCGGGCAAAAGCTCCATATGAAAAAGAAACTGTGTTTGCTGATGCGATTCTAAAAATCAGTAAAGTTCCAAGTTTGTCAGTAAAAAGTGATATTGGTTTTTCTATCACAAACAAAGAAGTGGGCACAGCCCTTTTTGATGTTCGCAAATACAATAATAGCGAATATGAGAGTTTAGTTCGTGACGAAGGTAGGTTTAAAGATCTCTCAGACATATCTACAAAAGTTTCAAGTTTTTTTACTTTAAACAAGAAATATCCAACAAGTCTGAATTTTATAGAAGCTCCAGTGCTTGATCCCAGTGGAAAACCTTATCAGTACAAATCAGCGCTTGTAAACAAAGTGCCCACATTTACTCTTCCTGTAGATTTTGAAACTTTTGAAGGAGCCCTTGCTTCAAAAGGTTACGCAACAACCGTGGTAGAAAAAAGAGCTCTGTTTACCGATAAACACATGCCCCCGTTTTATGCTTTGCCAATTGTTCCAAAAACTTATATTTTTGCTGACGCTTTTACAACCCTTGGTGGGGAACTATCTTCTTTGCCATTGGATTCGGATTTCAGTCTTTTGGTAAATGGATTTTTGAAAAATTTGTCTGGAGATGTTGAGGGGCAACTATCTTTCACTACTTCTTTTAAAGGAGGGGAGTTTGATCTTAGTGGTGGAGCTGAAATTGCAAAAATAAAAAACGATTCTTTTACAAAGTTTAAAGGTCTTTCATTTTTGTTTTTTGAAAATTCTAAGCTTGACGATAAGTGGGTAAAAATAAACAAGGATCAAATTCCAAATGATGTAAATTTTAAAAATTACGCAGGAGCGGTTTTCTCTAACGATGTCAGTAGCATGAGAGAACAATTGAAAACTATTTTGAAAATCGCGGGAGAAGAAAATTTGTTTTTTGCTGAAGCGGAACCCAAAAGAATGATCGAAAAATTTGATGTGTTTTATTCGTACAGTCTTTTGCTAAATAAAAAAGCAGTCCCAGCTTTTTACGAACGAGCAGGAAAAGCTCTGTCAGAAAAGTTTAAAGAAAAAGCTTTGTTTGGTTATGATGAAACCACTAAAAGACAAATTCAAGATAAGATGTTTTCTGAGTTTTTAGATTTTGTGTCTAAAAATCAAAAATTTACTCTGGTTGTAGATAAAGACGGTGTCATAAATTTTATTGATTTTGGTTTTGTGTTGCCAATTGTCTCTCCTGAACAAAACATTTACAAACAAGCTAATTTTTCTATGAAAACTAATTTTGGATCTTTTGGGAAAGAAGTTGTGATTGAGGTGCCTTTAGAATTTATAGAGGCAAACCAAGCTCTTGAAATACTGAACGGATCTTAAGGGGGGGGGCTGATTTCTTTCATTTTTTTTGAAATGCTATAATTGGTCCATGTCTATAGGAGATTTAGGAAATAGCTTAAATCGTGCAGGAAAAGATCTTTACGCTTCTCAAAGGGCGCGTATTTTACGTGAGTCTAAAGAACATGAGAAAATTGTAGAGAGACGTGAGTTAGACAGAAAAAAGCACGACATTGTAACAAAACGTTTTCACCACAAAAGAATTACAGATGATATAAGTATGATCCGAAGAGAGATTTTGTCTTTAAATTCTAAACGAGGTGGAAATGAAGATGTGCGACAGCAAATTGCTGAAAAAGAGCGACGTATCAGGAGTCTAGAAATCGATCAGAGAAAGTTTGATGCTGAGATTAGAAAAACAGAAAGCGATATAAGAAATAGCGAATCAAAATTAAAATAAATGAAACCTCTTACTGTGATTGTGATCGGGGCAACCGGAGATCTTTTTCGAAAGAAGCTTTCTGCTGTTTTTTTTGATCTATATTCAAAAAATATTTTTCCTGAAAAGTTTACTTTTATAGGTTTGTCACGAAAGATGTTTTCACATGGAGAATTTAGAGATTACACTAAAAAAGCTATCGGTCTAGGTTTTGATGAAGAACTTTTAGAAAATTTTTTAAAAAATTTTTACTACTACAGTGTAGATGCTACAGACAAAGATGCTTTGGAATCTTTGCGTGAGATCTTAGACAACAACGACAAAACTTTTGGACAGTGTTCAAACAAGCTTCTTTACATTGCGACAGTCCCAAATTTATATGAAAGTATTTTTGAAAATATCAGGGAGTCCGGTCTTGGTGTTGCTTGCGCCGCTCCGTTTGGAGAAGAAAAAGCGTGGGTCCGGATTGTTGTAGAAAAACCTTTTGGTACAGATGGCACAAACGCTCGGAAGCTTGATCAAATACTTTCTGAAAGTTTTCAAGAAGACCAGATTTTTAGGATTGATCACTATTTAGCAAAAGAAACTTTGCAAAACGTTTTCGCCTTTAGATTTCGAAACTCTATGTTTGAGCCACTGTGGAGTAAAAAGTATATTGAAAAAATAGAAATTTCTGCGCTTGAAACAAAAGATATCTCAGGAAGAGAAAACTTTTACGACAAAACTGGAGCCATTCGTGATTTCGGTCAAAACCATCTTCTTGAGATGCTTTCTTTGGTTGCGATGGAGGAGCCGGAAGAATTTACAGGATCTGGTGTACAAAAGTCTCGCGGCAGGTTGCTTCAAAGTGTGTTTTTTGATTTAAAAGAAGAAAGTGATTTAGTGGTGGGTCAATACGAAGGTTATGGAAAAAGTCTCGATGGTTCAAAAACAGAAACTTATTTCAAAGCAAAGCTTTCTGTGGAGAGTACTCGGTGGGAAGGAGTTCCTTTTTATATTGAGCACGGAAAAGCTCTCAGCGATTCAAAATCAGAAATTGTGGTGACTTTTAGACCAAGTGAAAATGGTAAAAGAAACAAGGTTGTTTTTCGGATCGCTCCAAATCCAGAGATTTGTGCCTCCATGTCTCTTAAAAATATTTCTTTGGGAGGCGACAAAGAAGAAGTTCAAGAAATGTGTTTTCCTCTTTTGTCTGATGAAAGCAAGTCTATTTATCCGTACGAAAAGCTCGTACTCGATGTGCTTTCAGGAGACCAAACACTTTTTGTTTCAAGTGAGGAGGTAAAAGAAGAGTGGAGGATTACAAGCGAAATTCAGGGGGCATTGCCCAAAGTTAAATTGCGAATTTATAAAGAAGGCGAAAGCCCGGAACAAATTATTTAAATAAAATGAAAATCATTTACATTGGACTTGGGAAAATGGGTAAGGGAATGGCGCTTTTAATGCAAGAAAAAGGCCACGAGGTTTTTTGTTTTAATAGAAGTGAAGAAGGGCGAGCTGTGGGCCGTAAGGCAGGACTCAAAGTTTTCGACACATTAGAAGAAACATTTCAAAAAGTAGAGGTTCCTCGACTTGTTTTTGTGATGGTAAGTCACCAAGGAGTAGACGAAGTTTTAAATGATTTAAAACCCTTTCTAAAAGAAGGAGACGCTGTGATCGATGGGGGAAATTGTTTTTACAAAGATTCTATTCGTCGTGCTTCGGAACTTCGATCAGTAGGTGTAAATTTTCTAGACATTGGAGTTTCTGGAGGTCCAGGGGGCGCAAGAAACGGAGCATGTCTAATGATTGGTG
>JAUPVJ010000007.1 GCA_030917145.1 Patescibacteria group bacterium | reverse complement strand
CGCTCAGCTTTTAGCTTATGCGAAAAGCGTTACTCTGATTCACCGAGGACCAGAATTTAAGGCAGACAAAATAACTGTTGATAAAGTTTTAAGCAATCCGAAAATGACAGCTATTTTAAATGCAGAGGTTACGGAAATCTTAGGAGACAAATTTGTTTCTGGGATTAAGTTTAAGGTCGGAAACGAAGAAAAAACATTAGACGTAAAAGGTATTTTCGTCGAAATCGGGCAAATTCCAAACACAGCTTTTCTAGAAGGTGTTTTAACACTCGACGACTACAAACGAGTAAAGATAGACCCTTGGAGAAAGTCTTCTGAAGTACCTGGCATCTGGGCGGCTGGAGATTGTACAAACATTCTCTATCATCAAAACAACATCGCAGCAGGAGATGCAGTCACAGCAATCGAGGATATTTATATGCATTTACACACAAAGTAATCTATGTCGCCGACACAGTTCAAAGAAATTTTTGACAAACAATTTATAAAAGAGATAGAAAAATTTATAGGAAGAACTACTAAAATATCTTCTAATAAAAAAATAAACGAGGTTGTAGCACATATTAAAAAACTTGGAGAAAACGGAAAAAGACTCCGTCCTTATATTCTATATTTAGGATACGGAGAAAAGAAATTAAATAAAGATATATTGGATCAAATGATTGCAATAGAACTTCTACATCTCTTTGCACTTATTCATGACGATATAATGGATAACTCTCCAACAAGACATGGTGTGCCAACCATTCAAAACCTAACAAAAAATGAAAATCTAGGAAAAAGCTTCGCGATGCTTGCTGGAGACTTAGTTTTTAACTGGGCTTATGAAATCTTTATAAAAGAAAACGACAATAAAAAATCAAAGGAGATTTTCAGCACTCTAATAGAAGAAGTTGTAATTGGTCAGTCGATGGACGCAGAACTTTCTTCTGCAAAATCTTGGAGTAAGGAAGATTTAGACCAAAAAACTCTTTTGAAAACAGCTAGATATACTTTTAGACGTCCGCTTGAAATAGGTCTGGCTCTACGCGCAAAAAAAGTAGATAAAAGCACAGAAAAAATTTATAGTCAGATTGGAGAAAACCTTGGTATTATTTTCCAAATAGACGACGACCTATTAGATATTTTTGGAGATGAGAAAAAACTAAACAAAAAAACTTTCCAGGATATCGAGTCGAAACAAGCAACTCTTATTTCTTTTTACTTAAAAAATAACAAAATATTTAAAAGCTATCTTGGTAAAAAATTAAACGAAGAGGAAAAAGAAAATCTAAAAAATATAATAAAAGAAACTGGCACTTTAAATAAAATAGAAGAAGAAAAAAACTCACTAATCACCAAAACAGAAAAATTAATAGAAAAGACCAAAGACAAGGAAATATGGAAAGTGTTTTTGGGTAAACTAACAAACCGAGAAAAATAATTTATGACCGACTTCGAGTATTGTAAAAAAGTTCAGAAAAAGCACGGAAAAGGTTACTACGCATCCACGCGTTTTTTTCCTAAGAAAATTCGTTTTGCTACGTATGCTCTTTACGCTTGGGTTCGAAAACTTGACGATATTGTCGATGAAATAAAAAACAAAGCAGAGGCGAAAGAAGAATTTGAAAACTGGGTTTCCGATTGGAAAAAAACAGAAAACGGAGAGCGTACGGAAAGACCTGAAATGCGAGCTTTTATAAAGGTTGTAAAAAAATTTGAACTTAAAAAAGAATATCTGGAAAGCTTTATCAAATCCATGGAAATGGATTTAAATAAAAAAGAATATGCGAATATGGCAGAGCTGGAGGAATACATGTATGGCTCAGCAACAGTCGTCGGACTTATGATGATGCAAATAATAGGCGATTTTAAAGAAGAAGCTGTACCCTTCGCTAAAGCCCTGGCCGAAGCGATGCAACTGACAAATTTCCTAAGAGACGTCGGAGATGATCTTACAAAGAGGGGTCGCATATATATACCACGCGAAGAACTTTTAAAATATGAACTAGACACAGAAGATTTAAAAAACTTCCGCCTATGTCGACCTTTTGTAAAATTTAAAATTGCTCAAGCGCGCGGACTTTTTAGCCTAGGAGAACTTGGTATAAAGCTACTACCTAAAAAAGCTCAGTTCCCTATCTTACTCTCGAGTCGCCTCTATATGGCCATACTAGAAAAGATAGAAAAGGGGGATTTCGACGTCTTCAGAAAAAGAGCCAGAACAAACTTTATAGAAAAAATTATTATAACTTTCAAAACATATATATGGTACCGAAAAAACATGTAGTGATAATAGGCGGAGGTATCGGAGGACTTGGTCTCGCCTGCCTTTTAGGTAAAAAGGGCTACGAAGTAAGTCTGTACGAAAAGAATGCAAAAGTCGGTGGACGAGCAAGCGTCTTTGAAAAAGATGGATTTGTTTTTGATATGGGTCCGTCTTGGTATCTTATGCCTGACGTTTTTGAAAACTTTTTTAAAATCTTAGATGAAAAGATCCCTGACCATTTTAAACTAACAAAACTATCTCCTTCTTACCGGGTGTTTTTCCCTGGCGATGAAAAGTTTCCAGTACTAGATATGTATTCAGACATTTCAAAAGATTTAGAGACTTTTGAAAAATTAGAAGCTGGATCGGGAGAGAAAATCAAAAAATACTTAAAAATTTCCGGCGAGCAATACGAGCTCGCGAAAGATAAATTTATGTACAGGAATTACGATTCTATTTTTGATTTCTTACAAAAAGATTTTATGAAAGAGGGCCTTCGAATGAATCCTTTCCAAACAATGGAAAGCTATTTAAATAAATGGTTCAAAGATGACAGACTAAAAAAGATTTTAGAATATACTTTGGTATTCCTCGGAAGCGCTCCGGACAAAACTCCAGCGCTATATAACATGATGAACTTCATCGACTTTGATATGGGAGTGTATTACCCAGACGGCGGGATTTATAAAGTCATTGAAGCGCTGGAAAATATCGCTAAAAAACATGGGGTTAAAATTTATACATCTTCCCCTGTTTCTGAAATCTTAGTCGAAGATAAAACAGCTG